>JANTFM010000113.1 GCA_024763475.1 Acidobacteriota bacterium
TCCGGCGAGCTTCGGGATGTCGTGGTCTGCCGAGAGCTGGGTGCGGATCCGCGCCTGCCCGGCGGCGACGACCGGGAAGAAGAACCCCGTGACGTAGATGCCTTCCTGGTAGAGGTCCCGGGCGAAGTCCTGGCTCAGCTTGGCGTTGAACAGCATGATCGGCACGATGGGGCTGTCACCGGACTTGATCACGAATCCTGCACTCTCGAGCCCCTCGCGCCAGAACGTGGTGTTTTTTTCGAGCGTGTCCCGCCGCTGGGTGCTTCCGGTGAGAATCTCGAGGACCTTGAGCGTCGCCGCGACGATCGGTGGGGCGACCGAGTTGCTGAAGAGATAGGGCCGCGCCTTCTGTCGGCAGAGGTCGACGATCTCCTGGCGGCCGGAGACACAGCCGCCGCTGGCCCCTCCGAGTCCCTTGCCGAAGGTCGTCGTGATGATGTCGATCCTGCCGAGAACGCCGCAGTGCTCGTGAGTACCGCGGCCAGTCTTCCCGATGAAGCCGGAGGCATGGGAGTCGTCGACGAAGACGAGGGCGTCGTACTTCTCGGCCAGGTCGCAGATCTCGTCCAGCGGAGCGAGGTCCCCGTCCATGCTGAACACGCCGTCGGTGATGATGACCCGCACGCGCTTGTCCTGGTGCTCTTCGAGTTTGCGCTCGAGGTGCGCCATGTTCGAGTGCTTGTAGGTATCGTGCATCGCCTTGCACAGGCGCATGCCGTCGACAATGCTCGCGTGTACGAGACGGTCCGAGATCATCACGTCTTCCGGGCCGAGAATCGCCTCGAAGACGCCGGCGTTGGCGTCCATGCAGCTGGGGAAGAGAATCGTGTCCTCGGTGCCGAGGAAGGTGCTCATCTTCTCTTCCAGCTCGCGGTGGATGTCCTGGGTGCCGCAGATGAAACGCACGCTGGACATGCCGTAGCCGCGGGCGTCGAGGCCGGCGTGGGCCGCGGCGACGACCTCCGGGTGACTCGACAGGCCGAGGTAGTTGTTGGCGCAGAGGTTGATGACCTCGCGCTTCTCGGCGCCGGCGGGGTACTCCACCGTGATGCCGGAGGCCTGGGGCGAACAGATGAAACGCTCTTCCTTGTAGAGGCCCTTCTCTCGGATCGAGCCGAGTTCGGCCTGGAAGGCGTCTTTGACGGAGCCGGGGTATGCCATGGCTTATCCTGCCTTGTGCTTATTGACCACCTCGATGATCTTGTTGACGGTGTCGAAGGCCTCGGGAGTGGCGTCCTCGTCCGGTAGCGAAATCGAGAACTTCTTCTCGAGGAAGCGCTTGAGGCTCACCATGGAGAAACTGTCGACGATCCCGCTCGAGATCAGTGGCGTGTTTTCGTCCAGGTCCATGTCTTCGAGGTCGTCCTCATCGAGGTATTCGTCCTTGACGTAGTCGAGAATCAGGTCCTTCATTTTCTGGCTCCTATGGGTGGTGTTCCGCGTCATTCTACCTGCTGAGGGCGTACCAGGCGCTAGTCGTCTTCCAGTCCGCTGGTGTCGCCGATCTCCTCGCCGCTCTCCTGGGCCTTGAGCAGCCGCCGCATGATCTTCCCGCTGCGGGTCTTGGGCAGCTTGTCGACGAACTCGATCTCCTGGGGCATTGCCAGGGGGGAGAGCTTCTTGCGGATGAAGTTCATGATGGAGAGTTCGAGGTCGTCATCGCCCACGAAGCCCGGCTTGAGCGCCACGAAGGCCTTGACGACCTCCATGTTGAGCTCGTCAGGTTTGCCGATGGCGGCAGACTCCGCGACGGCCTCGTGCTCGAGGAGCGCGCTCTCGATCTCGAAGGGGCCGACCAGGTGGCCGCCGGTGTTGATCACATCGTCGTCGCGTCCGCAGAACCAGAAGTAGCCGTCCTCGTCAATGCTCGCCTGGTCCCCGCAGACATACCAGCCGCGGAGGAACTTGCTGTAAAAGGTCGGCGTGTTGTTCCAGTAGGTGCGCATGATGCTTGGCCAGGGCGGGCGAATCGCGATCATGCCGACGGTGTTGGGATCGGTGAGTTCCTCGCCGGACACGGGATCGATCACTCCGGCGCGGACGGCGGGGAAGGGGCGGCCCATGCTTCCAGGCTTGACCGTCATGCCCGGCAGGTTGGTGATCATCATCGCGCCGGTTTCGGTCTGCCAGAAGGTGTCGTGGAAATCCAGCCCGAAGGCCTCGCGGCCCCAGAGGACGCCTTCCGCGTTGAGTGGCTCGCCCACGCTGCACATGTGGCGCAGCGCGGAGAGGTCGTGCTCGCGAGCCAGCGCGGCGCCGTCCTTCATCAACATGCGGATCGCGGTCGGCGCGGTGTACCAGACCGTGATCTTGTGGCGCGCCATCGTCGCGTACCAGCGCTTGCTCGAGAAGCCCGCGTCGAGCACGACCTGCGTGATGCCCATCGCCCAGGGGCCGATGATGCCGTAACTGGTGCCAGTCACCCAACCCGGGTCCGCCGTACACCAGTAGATGTCGTCGTCCTTGAGGTCGAGGACCATCTTCGTGGTCAGGTACTGCGCGAAGAGGCTCGAGTGCACGTGAAGCGCGCCCTTCGGCTTACCGGTCGTCCCCGAGGTGTAGTGCAGCACGCTCGGGCTCTCGTCGGCAGTCTCCTGGGGCACGAAGTCACCGACCCGGCTGCTCATCATCTCGTAGGCGACCTCGCCCTCGCGCAGGGGCCGCTTGCCCGGCAGGTGGTCGATGACGATCACGGTCTCGAGCGAGGGGACCCGCTCGCGCATCTTGCGGACCTTCCCCACGTGCTTGCGCTGCGTGATGACGACCTTGGCCTGGCTGTCGTCGATGCGCTGGAAGAGTGCTTCCTCTCCGAAAGCCGAGAAGAGGGGCTGCACGACGGCGCCGAGTTTGAGGATGCCGATGAAGGAGATGTAGAGCTCGGGGCCTCGCTCGAGGAAGAGGCAGACCCGGTCGAGCTCCACGACGCCCTGCTCCCGGAGGAAGGCGGCCCATCCGCCGGAAAGCTCCTTGATGTCGCGGAAGCTGAACTCGCGGAGCTGGCCCGCGTGGTCCTCATGGATCAGGGCCGTCTTGTCGCCCCGGCCCGCGTCGACATGGCGGTCGATGCAGATGCGGCCGATGTTGACCGGGCTGCCGGCAGGGCAGTCGAGTTCCTGGCGGGCCAGGTCCCAGGACGTCTCCCGGCGCAAGGCGTCGTAGTCGAAGGGGTGATTCACGGGTCTTCCTCCTCCGCGACCAAGGTGCGTCCGTCGCGGACAGCGGATGGCGGTTCCATGTAGGTTTCGGAAAATGCCCTGGCACCGGTCTTCTCTCAGGCGACTCTTCCGGGCAGCGCCAATTGTGGCATGCGAAGTCCGAATAATCAGGCTTGGCTTACGAATTAGCATGGGAAATACTCCCCGGCGGGCGACGGGGCGGCGCAGATGCGGAATACTCGCGCACGCGCGGCGGCGCAGATGCGGAATAGACTGTGGCGGGGCAACGCGAGCCACGGTGGAGGTGGGACGGACGATGTGGAAAGTGGGCGATCGGATCACGCACAGATTCAACCCGGAACTCGGGCCGGGCAGGGTGAGCGAGATCTGTGGCCGCTTCGTGGAGGTCGAGTTTCCCGAGTCCGGCCAGGTCCTGCGGATCGCGACCGCTTCGGACGCCCTCCTGCCGCTGGTCCTGAAGGCGGGGCAACAGGTGCGCCACGGGGAGAGCGGGGAGCGGCTGTCAATCGAGGAGGTCCTGCCGGATGGCCGTTGTGTCCTGGCCGATGGGCGGACCGTGAATCCGGAGCTGCTGTGGCCGGTCCACGCGGGAGCGTCCCCCTTCGAGCGCCTCGCTCAGGGGGATATCGGCCGGCTGGGAGACTACGAGAATCGTCTCAGTGGCCTTCAGCTGGCCGCGCTGCGCGAGGCCGACGGGCTCGGCTCCTTCCTGGGGGGCCGGATCCGGATCTTCCCCCACCAGATCTACGTTGCCGAGCGTGCGACGGGCACGGATCCCGTGCGGTGGCTCCTGGCAGACGAAGTGGGCCTGGGCAAGACCGTCGAGGCCTGCCTGATCCTCAACCGCCTCATCCGCTCGGGCCGGGTCCAGCGGGTCCTTGTCGTCGCCCCCGAGACCCTGACTGTTCAGTGGTTGGGAGAGCTGTGGCGCAAGTATCACCAAGTCTTCGTGCTGCTCGACGACAAGCGGATCGCGGATGTCGCGAAGGACTACGGCGAAGACTTCAACCCCTTTGACGCGTACTCACTGGTTGTCACCAGCCTCGAGCTGCTCGTTGAACAACCGCGTCTCGCTGAACAGGCCGTCCAGGCCGGCATCGATCTCACGATCGTCGATGAGGCGCACCACCTGCGGCGGGCTCCCGGGCATCCCGGCAACGCGGCCTATCGCGCGGTGGCGCCCCTCGCGGCTCAGGGGCGCCACATGTTGCTCCTGACCGCGACCCCGCTCGAAGATGATGCCCAGGGCTTCCTTCGCCTGGTGCAGCTCCTGCGCCCGGAGTTCTTTCCCGAGGGCGAGGACCTGACGGCGCAACTCGCGCGAGGCGTACCGCTGCCGGCCTGCACCAGTGTCACGCGGCGGGTCGACATCGGGGGTTTTCCGCCTCGCATGCCCCGGGCGGTGGATCTGCCCGTCGAGTCGCTCACTGCCTTCAGGGATCTCGAGGCGGCACTGCGACAGATCGGCGTCAGCAACCCCGTGCAGCGGGATGCCAAGCGGGAGAAGATCGCGCGGGCCTTCTCCTCGGGGGCGGCCCTGATCTCGGCTCTCTCGGAGCAGGAGGGGACGTTGCGCCGCCTTGCGAAGCGTTCCGATCGGGAGGACCCTCGTTTGCGCTGGCTGGCCGAGCAGGCCCCGGTCTGGCGTGAACGGGGAGAGAAGACGCTGGTCTTCGTCGCTCGGAGAGAGTCTCTCGAGCTCTTGCGCCGCGAGATGAGCGAGCGGGCGCAGGTCAAGACCGGCGTCTTTCACGAGGACCTGAGCGCCGCGCGGCGGGATATCGAAGTCGCCCAGTTTCGTCTCCCTGAGGGTCCCTCGATGCTGATCTCGACCGAGTGCGGCGGCGAGGGGCGGAACTTCGAGTTCTGCCATCGGCTCGTGCTCTTCGATCTGCCCTGGAGCCCCACGACCGTCGAACAGCGCATCGGCCGCCTGGATCGCATCGGACGTAGCATCCCGGTCGAGGTGATCTACTTCCGGCGCCCGGAGGGGATCGGTGCGGCGGTGGCGGGCCTCTACGAGGCGATCGGGCTGATGAAACAGCCCCTCGGGGGGCTCCAGCGGGAGCTGCGTCACATCGAGGACGCGGTCAGCGAGATCGCGCTGGGTCAGGAGGGCGTGATCGCTCCCTCGATCCTGGACGAGGTGGTTGCCGAGGCGCGCGAAGCTCACGCCCGGGTCCAGGATGCCGCCTACCAGGAACTGCACCGGGAGCCCTACCTGCGGGACATGGCGGAGGGGATCCTGGCGCGTATCCCGGAGGGACTCGAGGCGCTCATTGAAGAGGTTGTGCTCGGCTCGGCGGACTGTCTCTCGCTGTGGAAGACGAGCCAGCCGAGTCGCAATACCTGGTCCTTCGAACTCGGCCGTGACGCCACGGTGGAGAGCATGCCCGGCATCCCCGAGGGCTTCAGCTTTATCGGGACCTTCGACCGGGAGGCTGCGGTCGCCAACGAGATGATCGACTTCTTCGCGTCGGGTCATCCTTTCGTGGAGTCTATTCTCATGGAACTCGAAGACTCGCCTCGCGGGCGCACGGCGCTCCTGCATGTCGAGGCTGGAGACGAGGTCGGTTTCGGCCTCTTGGCGGTCTATCGGGGCAGAGAGGGGTTGGAAGCGCTGGCGGTCGACATGCAGGGGCGGTCTCGCCCCGATCTCGCGGAATTGCTCACGCACCGGCCCCTGAAGACGCGCCGGATAGATGCGGCGGCATGGACCGAGCGGCCCGAGTGGGCTCGCACCGTGCAGGCCCTGGCAGCGCACCTCGAGCGGGATGTCGTGCCAGAGGCTGCGGCGGCCTTCATGATCGGGCCCTACCGTCGGGGCGCGAGGTGACACCTTGGGTTGCCTGGTCATTCTCGTCCTGGCTCCGGTGATGGTCCTCGCCACGCCGGTGGTGCTCGTTGCCTCGTTCTTCGGCGCCGGCGGCTACTGGACGAAGGTGGACCGCTACTACGGGAGTCTCGGCAGCCGGGTGTTACGCTCGATGGCGCGCTTTGGCCTGACGGGCCGGAGCTGAGGGGCTAGAATCACTCTCCCTTCATCCCCTCTCCAGCAAGAGATCCTCGCAGGGAGCAGACAGCAATGGCGATCACGATCACCGGTAGCAAGCTCAGCATAGAAGACGTCGTACGCGTGGCCCGCCACGGTGAGAAGGTCCGCCTGGCGGACGATGCGCTGGCTCGCATAAAGAAGTGCCGCGGGCTGCTTGAGAGCAAGATCGAGGCGGGCGAGACGATGTACGGGGTGAACACCGGGATCGGTGAGCTGGCTTCGGTTCGGCTCGATGACGAGCAGACACGGGACTTCCAAAAATACCTGATCTACAACCATGCGGCCGGCATCGGCAAGCCGGCGCCGGTCGAACACGTGCGCGCGGCGATGCTCTCGCGGATCAACATGCACTCGAAGGGGCACTCGGGCTGCCGCGTTGAGATCCCGGCGACCTACGAGGCGCTGCTCAACGCGGGCCTGACGCCGGTGGTCTGCGAGAAGGGCAGCGTGGGTGCCTGCGGCGACCTCGCACCGATGAGCCAGATCGCGTTGAGCCTGATGGGCGAAGGAGAGTGCTTCTATGGTGGCCAGCGCATGCCGACGCGCACGGCGATGGAGCAGGCGGGGATCCCGGTGCCCGGGCTCCAGGCGCGAGATGGTCTGTCGGCGATCAACGGCTCGAACCTGATCGCCGGCATGTCCTGCCTGCTGCTCTACGATGCCGAGCGGTGGGTGGCCCAAGCCGAGATCGCTGCGGCGATGGCGCTTGAAGCCCTCCTGGCCAACATGCGGCCCTACACGAGCACGCTCCACGAGCTGAGGGGTTTCGCGGGCGCGGTGCGCTCTGCGGCCAATCTGCGCCAGGTCATCACGGGTTCCGACCTGCTCAGCGGCAAGGTCCAGGTCAAGGTCCAGGACGCGTATTCGATGCGTTCGACGCCCCAGGTGATCGGTGCCCTGCGGGATGCGATGGCCTATGCGCGGACGCAGGTCGAGATCGAACTCAACGGCGTGGCCGACAACCCGATCTTCCTGCCGGATGAGGACGAGGTGCTGACCGGAGCGAACTTCCAGGGTACGCCGATCAGCATGCCGATCGACATGATCGCCGCCGGGCTCACGATGGTCTCTGTGCTCTCCGAGCGTCGTCTGAACCGGCTGCTCAATCCGAATCTCAGCGTCGGCCTCCCGGCCTTCCTCACCAAGGGGGCTGGCATCTTTTCCGGGCATATGCTCAGCCAGTACACGGCGGACATGCTGATCGTCGAGCAGCGCATCCTCAGCGCACCGTCCTGCATCCAGTCGATTCCCGCTGCCGCGGACCAGGAGGATTTCGTCAGCATGGGGATGAACGGTGCCCTCAAGGCGCGCCAGATTCTTGAGAATGGTTACGGGGTTCTCGGCATCGAGTTGATCGCCGCCGCGCAGGCACTCGATTTCCGCGAGTTCACCTTTGGCGCCGGGACCCAGGCGGCTCATGCGGCCGTGCGCGAGGTCGTCGAGCATCTGGATACGGACCGGCCGCTCTACAAGGACCACAACAACATGAGCGATGCGGTCCGGGATTGCCGGGTCCTCGAGGCCGTCGAGTCCGAGATCGGCAAGCTCCAGCGCTCGTGGTGAGAGCGGTCGAGATGGGAAGCTCCAGCGCTCGGGGTGAGAGAGGTCGAGGGGCGAGGCAGGACGAAGTTGACTTGTGGGGTTCAAGAGCTTAACGGTAAGCATTGAACATCATCACAAGTGATGGGATGCGTTGACCGTCCCCCGGAGACTGAGATGCCTGCCACCCTGAATCTGGATCCCGTCCTGCTCGAGGCTGCAATCTCTGGAACCAAGACGGGGCTGGAGATGTGTGGAGTCGATCCTCCGCCGGTTGGTGCCACGCGCTTTTTCTCCGCGACCCGGCCGATCGCCGTGCTGGTGGGCCTGGTTGGGAAGGCAAACGGAACGGTCACCGTGAACCTCTCAGAGCGGGTCATGCTCCGACTGGCCGGGGCGCTCATGTGCGAGGAGCTGGCCTGCGCCAACGAGACGGCTTTCGACGGGATCATGGAGATTGGCAACATGATCGCGGGCGGGATCAAGGAAAGCCTCGCCGGATCGGCGTACGAGGTCGAGAAGATCACCGTACCGTCACTGATTCTCGGCGCGTCCTATGACGTCTACTACACCCGGGGCATCGACATCGTCTCCGTCGAATTCGAGATGCCGAAGATCCCGATTGAGCACCACAAGGAACGCTTCTTCTCGACCACGATCTCGTTGATGCAGAAGTAGCTTGGTCCGCTTCGCGCCCTGCAATCTCCACAGATCGTGTCCTGTAATCTCCACAATGACCGCCCTGCGTTTTCCTCAAATTGACAGGCTCGGGGGACCGCCCTAGGCTCTCGGGGACATGTTCTCATGCGCCGTGAGGTTGCCCTCCGGACAAAGGGAGTTCCCAAGATGATCGAGGAGTATCGCGCGCAGGCCGAAGAACGGGCAAAGCAGGGAATTCCAGCCCTGCCGCTGACGCAGGAGCAGGTCCAGGGGCTCTGTGAACTCTTGCAGAATCCGCCGGAGGGGCAGGGCGAGTTCCTGATGGACCTCCTGACCGAGCGCGTGCCCCCGGGGGTGGACCCGGCCGCGATGGTCAAAGCGGAGTTCCTGGGCAAGATTGCGCAGGGAGACCTCGCCTCGCCGCGGATTTCTTCGCTACAGGCGGTCGAAATCCTGGGCACGATGCTGGGCGGGTACAACGTTCCTCCTCTCATCGCATTGCTCGATCATGAGCAGCTCGCCGCCAACGCGGCAGACGCTCTTTGTGGTCTGATCTTTATCTTCGATAACTTCGACGTGGTGCTGGCGAAGTCCGAGCAGGGCAACCCGCAGGCCCGGCGGGTCATCGAGTCCTGGGCAGCTGCCGAGTGGTTCACCTCGCGGCCGGAGGTCCCGGAGGAGATAGCGGTCAGCGTCTACAAGGTCGATGGCGAGATCAATACTGACGATCTCTCTCCGGCCAGCCACGCGCCCTCGCGCCCGGACATTCCTCGCCATGCGCTCGCCATGGGTGAAAAACGCTTCCCTGAGGGACTCGCGACGATCGCGAAGCTCCAGGAGAAAGGCCATCCCGTCGCCTTCGTCGGCGATGTCATGGGGACGGGGTCGTCCCGCAAGTCTGCGTGCAATTCCGTGATCTGGGTCATCGGGGAGGACATTCCCCATGTGCCGAACAAGCGGACGGGGGGCGTCATCATCGGCAGCGTCATCGCGCCGATCTTCTTCAACACCGCGGAGGACTCGGGAGCACTACCGATCCAGGCCGACGTCACCAAGCTGTCCACCGGCCAGGTAATTCGCATCCGGCCCCATGAGGGGCGGATCCTGGACGAGTCCGGGACGCAGCTCACGGACTACACGATCAAGCCGCCTACGATGCTCGATGAGTACCGTGCGGGCGGGCGCGTGCCCCTGATCATCGGACGCCAGTTGACGGACCGCGCACGGGTGGCCCTGGGACTCGATCCCATCGGTATCTTCGCAGCCACGCCTTTCGTTAAGAAGGATGGTGTCGGTTACACCCTGGCACAGAAGATGGTTGGAGTGGCTTGCGGTCTTGATGGTGTGCACCCCGGTACCGCCTGCCTGCCGAAGATGACGAGCGTCGGCAGCCAGGATACGACCGGCCCAATGACCGCCGACGAGATCAAGGAACTCGCCTGCCTTGGCTTCCAGTCCGATCTCTTCATGCAGTCTTTCTGCCATACCGCGGCCTACCCGCGGGAGATCGACCAGAAGATGCACCAGAAGTTGCCGGTCTTCATGAAGGATCGCCACGGAATCGCGTTGCGGCCCGGCGACGGCGTGATCCACACTTGGCTGAACCGCATGGTGCTTCCCGATACGGTCGGAACCGGCGGAGACAGCCACACGCGCTTCCCTATCGGGATCTCGTTCCCGGCGGGCTCGGGCCTGGTGGCCTTCGCGGGCGCCCTGGGATTCATGCCGCTCGAGATGCCCGAGTCGGTGTTGGTGAAGTTCAGCGGCAAACTCAATCCGGGAATCACTCTGCGCGATGTGGTCAACGCGATTCCCTATTTCGCGATCCAGCGCGGCCTCTTGACGGTCGAAAAGAAGAACAAGAAAAACGTCTTCAACGGTCGCATCCTCGAGATGGAAGGCCTGCCCGATCTCAAGGCCGAGCAGGCCTTCGAGCTGACCGATGCCTCCGCGGAGCGTTCTGCGGCGGCGGCGACCATCGCCTTGGGTCGTGCGACAGTAGCGGAGTACCTCAGGAGCAACGTGGTGTTGCTCGAATCGCTGATTCGGGACGGGTATGCGGATGAAAATAGCTTGCGCCACCGCATCGATGCCATGCAGGCCTGGCTTGCCGACCCGAAGCTGCTTACGCGGGACGACAATGCCGAGTATGCCGCGATCCTCGAGATCGACCTGGGTGATATCAAGGAGCCGATCCTCGCCTGTCCCAACGATCCTGACGACGTCAAGCTACTCAGCGAGGTCGCAGGTCGAAAAATCGACGAGGTGTTCATCGGCTCCTGCATGGTGAACATCGGACACTTCCGTGCTGCGGCGCGCATGCTTCACGGCCACGACAAGCTCGGGGCCAAGCTCTGGATCGCGCCTCCGAGTCGGATGGATCGGGATCAGCTCGTCGAAGAAGGAACGATGAGACTCTTCGAAGAGGTGAAGGCACGGATCGAGATTCCGGGTTGCTCTCTGTGCATGGGCAATCAGGCCCGGGTGGAGGACAAGGCCACGGTCTTCTCGACCTCGACGCGGAACTTCGATAACCGCATGGGCAACGGCGCCCAGGTCTTCCTCGGCAGTGCTGAGATTGCCGCGCTCTGCGCGGTGCTCGGGCGCATTCCGACACCGGAGGAGTATCTTGCGGAGAGTGCGGCGAAGCTCAGCGGCCACGAGAACGAGATCTACCGCTACCTGAACTTCGATCAGATGCCGCGCTATAGCGGATAGCGTCCTCGGCACGTGGCACGGCTTGCGGGCCCGTGAGTTCCCGCTACGCGGCGCAACGAGCCTGCGAGTTCTCGGGACGCGCTGCACGAGCTCATGGATTCTTGGGGTGCGGCGCTA
>JANTFM010000114.1 GCA_024763475.1 Acidobacteriota bacterium
GCCGTCGAGGATAACGACCCGGTCGCATATTCTCTCAATGTCGTGGATCAGGTGAGAGGCATAGATCACGGCGCCTCCCTCACTGTGGATCGTTGCGAGAACCCCCTCGAGGAATTCGCGGCGCACGAGGGGGTCGAGACCTGCAGTCGGGTCGTCAAGCAGCAGGAGATCAGGGCGGCAAGCTACCGCGAGGAGAAGTCCGACCTTGGCTCGAGTACCGCGGGAGAGGGCGGCGATCCTCTTCTCGGACTCAAGGTTGAGACGCTGCTCAAGATGAGCCGCCAGCTTGGTATCCCAGCGGGGGTGGGTGGCGGCGGCGAAGTGCAGGATCTCGCCAACCGTCATCCAGGGATAGAGCACCGATTCCTCGGCGAGGAGGCTGCTTCGCTCGCGGACGGCGAGCGGCTTTGTCGCGGGGTCCATCCCGAATGAACGGATCTGGCCCTCGTCCGGGTAGAGATCTCCGATAGCAAGGCGTAGAGCGGTCGTCTTGCCTGCGCCGTTGCGACCCAACAGGCCTACGATACTTCCGGGTTCGACGGCAAGGCTGAAGTGGCTGAGGGCTTGTGTTTTCTTGAATCGACGGCTGACGCTGTCAAAGGCGATGGCAGGAGTTGTCATCGTTGGTCCTCCTGGGAGTCGCCGGGTGTGGCTGGCCCCTCGGTATCACTTGGTGTGAGGTCTTCTGGGTCTTCGCCCAAGTCGATTCGGGCTTGGAGTCGGCGGGGGAGCGTTTCGATCGGAGCGCCTAGCCCGGCGGCTTCGCGGATTGTCCGATCCAGGAGCTTGTTGAGCGCGCCCTCTAAAGCAGTACGGGTCCGCTCGCGAGCGTCTTCTGCGACGAAAGTCCCTCGTCCAACCCGTGTATTCACGAGTCCATCCGCTTCGAGGACCTGAATCGCCCTCGCAGCAGTGTTTCGGTTAACCCTTGTGAGGACAGCGAGTTCTCGCACGGTCGGGAGCTTAGATCCCGGCTCGAGAATCCCGAGAGTGATCTGCCTCCTGAGCTGATCGACCAGCTGCTGGTAGAGAGGGACGGGATTCGTCGTTTCCAGGTAAATTTCCATAGTTTCGTCCTATAGTCTTAGGACAATGTAGACAAAGGGGGCGAGCGTGTCAAGGCGATTCCAGAATCAACCTGGGACGTATGGACTGGGCCGTCCAGGAATCAACCTGGGACATTTGGATTTGGCCGTCCGGGAATCAACCTGGGACGTTTTCGATGAGGCCGTTGGTGGATCTGGTGGGGGAAGGGAGTAGCATCTGGAGCACAGGCCTGAGCCTAAATGGAGGAGAAGATGCGCTCGTTATTCGCCTTAGTTGTGCTAGTCGTTTCTCTGGTTTCTTGTGGGGTTGCATTTGCGGCTGAGACGCATCCTTTTTCGGTGCACGACATGCTGGCGATGCAGAGGGTTTCGGATCCGGTCGTGTCGCCGGATGGCGGGCTCGTTGCGTTCGGCTTGCGGACGACGGATCTCGAGGAGAACCGGGGGCGCAGCGATATTTACTTGGTGGGTGCGGATGGGACGGGGTTGCGGCGCATGACCAGTCATCCGGCCGCGGACTGGAATGCGCGCTTCAGTGCGGACGGGAGTCAGCTCTACTTTCTTTCGACGCGTTCTGGGTCCGCCCAGGTGTGGCGCATCGCGCTCGGTGGCGGTGAGGCCGAGCAGGTGACGGAGCTTCCGCTGGATGTTGGCTCGCTGCGGGTGTCTCCGGATGGGAAGATGTTGGCCTTCAGCATGGCGGTGTTTCCCGAGTGCCATTCCCTCGCCTGCACGACCGCGAAGCTCAAGGCCGAAGACGAGCGGGTCGCGACCGGCCGCCTCTTCACCAAACTCTTCATCCGGCACTGGGATACCTGGAAGGACGGTCGGCGCTCGCATCTCTTCGTGCTGGATCTCGCGTCGGGACGCACGGTGGACGTCACGCAGGGCCTGGACGCGGATGTACCGACCAAGCCTTGGGGCGGCCCGGAGGAGTTCACCTTCACTCCGGACAGTAAGGGTCTCGTCTTCACGGCCAGGGACGCCGGACCTGAGGAGGCCTGGTCGACGAATTTCGATCTCTTCCTGGTGCCGGCGGATGGCAGCGCGAAGCCTGCGCTCCTGACGGGTGACAACAAGGCCTGGGACACGACGCCGGTCTTCTCTCCCGACGGGAAGACCCTCGCCTGGCTGGCCATGGCAAAACCCGGATACGAGGCGGATCGCTTCCGGATCATGCTGCGTCGCTGGCCGGAAGGCGAGACGCGGGTGCTCACGGAGAGTTGGGATCGCTCACCCTCCTCGATCGTCTTCTCCAGCGATGGGCGGACGATCTTCACGCATGCCTCAAACCTTGGGCATCGCTCGATCTTCCGGATCGATGTCGGAAGCTCCAGGGTGCGGGAGATCCATCACGATGGGAACGCGGGAACACCCCAGGTTGCAGGCGAGCGGCTGGTGTTCGGTCTCGACCACCTCAACTCGCCGGTCGAGCTGTACTCGATGGCCCAGGATGGGAGCGACCGGAAGGCGATCACCTCGATCAACGCGGAGCGCCTTGCGGCAGCCCGTATGGGAGAGGCAGAGCAATTCACCTTCAAGGGATGGAACGGCGAAACGGTCTACGCTTGGGTGCTCAAGCCCGCGGACTACGTGGCGGGGAAAAAATACCCGGTAGCCTTCCTGATTCATGGGGGTCCCCAGGGCTCCTTCGGCAATCACTTCCACTACCGCTGGAACCCCCAGGCCTACGCGGGTGCCGGTTATGCCTCTGTGTTCATAGACTTCCACGGCTCGACAGGCTACGGGCAGGAATTCACGGATTCGATTGGGAACGACTGGGGCGGAAAGCCCCTCGTGGACTTGCAAAAGGGCCTCGCGGCCGCTCTCGAGAAGTATCCCTTCCTCGATGGCAAGCGCGTGGGTGCCTTGGGCGCGTCGTACGGCGGGTACATGATCAACTGGATTGCGGGAAATTGGCCGGATCGCTTCCGCTGCCTGGTCAACCACGATGGCAACTTGGACGAGCGCCTGGCCTACTTTGATACGGAAGAACTGTGGTTCCCGGAGTGGGAGCACCGGGGCACGCCCTGGGACAACCCCGAGGGCTACGAAAAGCACAACCCGATCAACTTCGTGTCGAAGTGGAAGACGCCCATGCTGGTGATCCACGGTGCCAAGGACTATCGCGTCGTGGAGACCCAAGGCATGTCCACCTTCACCGCGCTCCAGCGTAGAGGGATCCCGAGCAAGTTCCTCTACTTCCCCGACGAGAATCACTGGGTGCTCCAGCCGGCCAACAGCATCCTCTGGCACGACACGGTCATGGCGTGGCTCGGAGAGTGGTTGTAGCACGTCGATCCGGAGAATCTGCCAGGGGCGGCAGCCGGCGACGCCAGGTTCGAAGGTGTTGGGGTTCGTCCCTCCAGGAACCGGAAGCGGCTCCGGCAACCTTTTGATTGCGGGCGGCGTTAGAGGGGGTGAGAAGAGGAAACCCTCGAGGAGGCCGCCCGGATGGGAGCGTTCGCCATGCCCGCTCAAGAACTCGACACGGACCAGAGAGTCCGCGCGGCCCAAGCGGGCGACCTCGTGGCATTCGAGTCACTCTACCGCGCGTTCTCCGGAAGGGTCTACGCGATCTGCAAGCGACTGTGCGGTGACCAATCCCAGGCCGAAGACCTGTCGCAGGAGACCTTCGTCCGCGCATGGCAGAAGCTCGGCAGCTTCGAGGCGGGCACGAACTTCAAGGCCTGGCTCTCCCGGGTCGCGGTCAACACGAGCCTGAGCGGCCTGAGAGCCCAGACGCGCCGCGGCCAACGGGAAACGACCGTCGCCCGGCTCCCGGAAACGCCCGGCGCTGACCCCGGGCGATGCGCGCGTGCCACGAACGTGGATCTCGAGCGCGCGATCCTGAGTCTACCGCCCTCGGCCCGCCGCATCTTTGTTCTCCACGACGTGGAGGGTTACCGCCACGGGGAAATCGCGCAGATGCTCGACCTCGCAACGGGAACCTCGAAGGCGCAGCTCCACCGAGCGAGGACTGCCCTGAGAAAGGCGTTGACATCATGAAAGGCTGCTTTGCAGAAGACCAGCTCTACGACTATGCGGATGGCGTCCTCGGCAGCGACGCGTGCGCGCGACTCGAGCGCCACCTCGAGAGTTGTCAACTTTGCACGAACACGGTCGCCGAGATGCGCGCGCTCCTCGCCCGGACGGCGGAGCTCCCCCAGGAGATCGAGCCCGAACGCGATCTCTGGCAGCGCATCTCGCAGCGGATCGCCGGCGATGAGACCGTCGTTCGTACGAGCTTCGGCGCTCCCGGCCCTCCCCGCAGGAGCCTCCATACGGGCTGGCTTGTCGCTATCGCGGCAGCTGTCGCTGTCGCAGCCCTCGCTGTCGGGCTCCTGGTTGTCGAGCCCGGTTCCGCAACGCTGGGTGGCGGCTCCCATGCGCTGACGGTCAGCCCGGGAACGGTGCTGCTCGCGGAGTACCGCGGTGCCGCCAGTCGCTATGACGGAGCCGTCAAGGAACTGATCGAAGTATTCGACGCCCGTCGTTCCGAACTCTCTCCCGAGACGGTGGCCACCGTGGAGGAGAACCTCGCGATCATCGACAAAGCCATCATCGAGGCGAGAGACGCCTTGGAGAAGGATGCTACCGATCCCCTGGCGGGCCGGATGTATGCGTCGATGTACCAACGAAAGCTGGACCTGCTGCGTCTCGTCGGAAAGCTACCGAGCGAGATCTGACCGGGAGTGTTGATGAACCCTTCGTCCGAGACATCGTATCCGTGCACTGGCCAACCCCCAAGGGCCTGCTGGCTCCCACTCGGCATCCCCCAGCTAAGCACAGCTACGGGTACTTTCGGTCGGGAACTCCTTTCTGCGGCCAACGCAGCGTGCAGCCTCGGTGCCTCGTCTCGAAGATCCATCAACAATCCAGGCTAAGGAGAAAGCCATGAAGAAAACGATCATCCTGAGCATCCTGTGCCTGTTGGCCTTCTCACCAGTTCTTGCCAAACGCTCTTTCGATCGGACGGTAACGATCAGCAAGACCGGCGAGGTGCGTGTCGAGATCATCGCAGGTAGCCTGAACTTCATCCCCTGGGACAAGGCGGAACTGCGCGTGAGTGGAACGCTCGGAGACGACGTCGAAGACGTCGAGATCGACGCGGAAGGTGGAGACGTCGACATCGAGGTCAAGCTTCGCAGCGGGCACAATCTGAACGACGCCTCCGCATTCCTCACGATCCAACTTCCCACGTCCGTCAGCCTGGAAGCCGAGGCGATCTCCGCGGATGTCAAGGCCGGCGCTCTCGGGGGCGGCATCTCGTTTGAAGTGATCAGCGGTGACGTCACGATCAGTGGCGCAAGTGGCCCGATCGATGTCGAGGCGATCAGCGGCAATGTTGCCCTGGACACCGCGTCGGCCAATCTCGACATCGAAGCGGTGAGCGGGACGATCCGGGTCCAGGGTGATCGACTCCAGGGGGGAACCATGGAATGCGTCTCCGGAGCCATCCTGGTGGATGCTGACCTGGCGACCGGTTGCCGGCTGAAACTCTCGACGGTCAGCGGGCGTGTCGAAGTCACGCTTCCTACGACCGTCTCCGCGAGTTTCGATGTCGAGAGCTTCAGCGGCTCGATCCGCAACGACTTCGGCCCCGAGGCCGAAAGGGCGAGCCGCTTTCTCCCCGCCAAGTCGCTGGAGTTCGAGACGGGGACTGCGACGGCGAGGATATCCATCGAAACCCATAGCGGGAACATCAAGCTGATCAAGCGGGACTGAGCTACACCCGCCGTAGCTACCGCTGTGTTGGTGGGTGGGCTAGAATCAGCTCATGCTTAAGTTCCTGACGCACATCGCCGTGATTGCCATCGCCCTGTTTGTCGCGACCGCGATACTCCCCGGAATCCACATCGACACAATTCCGGCGCTGCTTGTCGCGGCGCTTGCGCTCGGCTTCATCAACGCGATCGTCAGACCCGTCCTGCTGATCTTGACCCTGCCGATCACCCTGGTGACCCTGGGTCTCTTCTACCTCGTCGTCAACGGGGCGGCGTTCGCTCTCGCGGCCTACATCGTGCCCGGTTTCGGAGTGGATTCCTTCTGGTCGGCCATGGTCGGGGCGATCGTCGTGGGCATCATCTCCTGGTTCGTCGGCATCTTCATTCGGAGTGACGACCGCAAGACCGATCCGAGCTGACGAGGTTTCATCGATTGGCACCCCGCACCGGCTGTCAATCTGCCTTGTCTATCCGGATGCGCGTCGTGCCGCTCGGCCTTGCGGTGGGGGACACTAGTGCCCGAAGCGGTCGTCAGCGGTGTGCCGGTGATGATCCAGCAGGCCACGCTCGGCCCAGCCGCTGGTCGCCTCGGGATGTGAGTCGACCTTCGGCAGGTAGGGCTTGATATCGATCAGCGGGGTCTTGTCCAGCATGTCCACACCGTCCACTTCGAGGCGTGGTCCATCGTGGGAGACGAGGCGTACCGTGGTGAGGCCAATCGGGTTGGGGCGGACCGGTGAACGTATGGCGAAGACGCCGTGCTCCACGTCGTCCATGAACGGTTTCGCGCAGCTTTTCTCGCATACCTCGGCCTGGTGAAACAGGTAGAGCAAGATCAGGTGAGAAAAGCCCTCGATGTCCTTCAGGCCTTCCGCCCACTTCTCGTCGAGCTCGATGATTCCCCGATAGTCGGGCGTCAGGGGCCCTTGGATAGGCATCCCCACCTTGTTCTGGAAGGGCGTGCGTATCAGGCCGATCGGACGGATCTTGACAGACATTCAATCGTCTCCGGTGTAAACTCTGGCCCCATCAATCCAGAGGGGTACCAGCAGCGCGCGGGGCCGTTTCCACGAAACGACCGCGAGCCTTCACTTGTTCAGGACAGCAAATATGTCGCTTATCCGTAAGATTCTCGACCTCTTCAGCAAGAGAAGCAAGGCAAGCACTGGTGGTGGCGAGAAGGCCATCGCCAAGCAGCTGAAGCAAGGCAAGTGGACCGCACGGGATCGCATCACCTACCTGCTCGACGACGGGTCGTTCCGGGAATACGACCTCTTCGTCGAGCACAAGTGCCATGACTTCGGAATGGACAAGAAACAGCTTCCCGGAGATGGGGTCGTCACGGGAATCGGCAAGATCTCGGGCCATCCGATCTGCATCTACGCCCAGGATTTCACGGTGGCCGGCGGATCGCTCGGGCTGGCCCACGCGCGCAAGATCACGAAGATCATGGATCACGCCCTCAAGCTGGGCGTCCCCCTGATCGGCATCAACGATTCCGGCGGTGCCCGCATCCAGGAGGGCGTCAACGCGCTCGCTGGCTATGGCGAGATCTTCTTCCGCAACACCAACGCGTCGGGTGTCATTCCACAGATCTCCGTGATCCTCGGGCCCTGCGCCGGCGGTGCGGTCTACTCGCCCGCGCTCACCGATTTCGTCTTCGTCGTCGAGAAGGTCTCGAAGATGTTCATCACCGGGCCGGAGGTCATCAAGACCGTGCTCGGGGAAGAGATCTCGATGGAAGAACTTGGCGGCGCCCGGGTCCAGGCGGAGGTCACCGGCAACGCGCACTTCTATGCGGAGACCGAGGAGGAGTGCTTCCAGCAGATCAACCGCCTGGTCTCTTTCATTCCCTGGAACAACCGCAAGAAAGCGACACCCTTCCCCACCAAGGAACCTGACGCGAAGTACAAGATTGCCGATGTCTTCCCCGAACTGGCGACGAAGCCCTACGACGTGCGCGACGTCATCCGCTGCCTGGTCGATGACTCGGACTTCCTCGATGTGCAGAGTGCGTGGGCGGCGAACATCGTAACCGGCTTCGGCCGGATGAGTGGCCAGACCGTCGGATTCGTCGCGAACCAGCCGCTCGTGCTGGCCGGTGTTCTCGACGTGGATTCGTCCGACAAGGCGGCGCGCTTCATCCGTTTCTGCGATGCGTTCAGCATCCCGCTGATCACGCTCGAGGATCTTCCGGGCTACTTGCCGGGAGCGGACCAGGAGCACGCGGGCGTCATCCGCCACGGTGCGAAGGTGCTCTACGCCTACAGCGAGGCGACGGTGCCGAAGCTGACGGTGATCATGCGCAAGGCCTACGGCGGAGGCTACATCGCCATGTGCTCCCGCCACCTTGGTGCGGACTTCGTCTTCGCCTGGCCGAGTGCCGAGATCGCCGTGATGGGTCCGCTGGGTGCCGCAAACATCATCTTCCGCAGGGAGATCGCCGAAGCCGAGGATCCGGAGGCGATGCGCCAGGAGAAGGTGGACGAGTACACCGAGAAGTTCGCCAACCCCTACGTGGCCGCGGCGGCCGGTTACGTGGACGCCGTGATCAGCCCGGAGGAAACCCGCGACTTCCTGCTGCATGCCCTCGAGGCCTCCTCCCACAAGACGGAGCAGCGTCCCGAAAAGAAGCACGGCATCCCGCCCTTCTAGGACGAGCCAAACCATGAGTGACAAGACGAAATCCCACAAGTTGATCATCGATGACGAAGTCTATGAGACCCGTCTGACCGAGAAATACAAGAAACGGAAGCCGTGGGTACCCGTCAATCCCCGACGGATTCTGGCGGTGATTCCCGGTGTCATCATCGAGGTGAGTGCGAAGGAAGGCCGAAGCGTGAAGCGCGGCGACTCGCTCTTGGTCGTCGAGGCCATGAAGATGAAGAACGACATCTTCGCCCCGCTCGACGCCAAGATAGGGAAGGTCCACGTTCAAGTCGGCGACATCACGAAGAAGAGCCAGCTCCTGATCGAACTCGTCTAGCGCGGGATCCAAGCGAGGGGTTGCTTTCCACCGTGGAGTGAAGACTGTTGCCCCTCGCCGATTCGGTGGACTCGTGCTGCCGCACGTCATGTGGCGAACAAATACGGTATTTCGCGGAGCGATTTCGTCGCCAAAAGTGGCGCGCAAGCTTCGGATCCTTGGCAGAATTTGTGGGTGAGCTCAAACTCTGCTAGCTTGCCAAGTTGTTGATAAATCGCGCTTTTGAAGGCGCGCGCAGCACGAGTTCACCGAATCGGCGAGATGCAACATTCTTCGCCCCACGGGGGCTGCTTTCTGGCTTCCCACGGAGTCAGGCGCCTGCACCCGCTGCGGCGTCCTGCAACACGCTCCAGCAGAGAGCGACGTGCTTCTCGGTCGCCCGGGGGTTCCCGAGGGTGACGCGGATGGTGTAGGCCCCGTGGAGCATCGTGTGGGACAGGAAGATCTTCCCGCTCGCGTTGACCGTGGACATGATCCTCTCGTTCATGGTGTTCAGCAGCTCGAGGTCCCGGTCAGGGTCGAGCGCGGCGGGCCGGAAGCGGAGGCAGAGCGTCGAGAAGGGTGTCGGCGCGAGCATCTCCCAGTCCGGTGTCTCCTCGATCCAGTTCCGCAGGCGGGCTGCCAGCCGGCAGCTCTCGCGGATCCTGTCCGCCATGCCCTTTGCGCCGAAGTAGCGAATCATGAACCACAGCTTGAGGGCGCGAAACCTGCGCCCGAGTTGAATGCCGTACTCGTGGAAGTTGTGCACCTCGTCTGTTTGCCGGACCGAGAGGTACTCGGGAACTAACGAGAACGCCTCACGGTAGAGCTCGGGATTCTTGAAGAGAAGGAGCGACGCGTCGAAGGGAGTGAAGAGCCACTTGTGGGGGTTGACAACGATCGAGTCCGCGTGCTCCCAGCCGGAGAGCAACGGGCGCATTTCGCTGGCGAGTGCTGCGGCACCCGCATACGCGGCGTCCACGTGAAGCCAGAGCTTTTCGTCGCGGCAGATCCTGGCGATCTCGGCCACGGGATCCACGCTCGTCGTGGACGTCGTCCCCAAGGTGGCGACGGCGCAGACCGGGATCCGCCCCGCTTGCCGGTCCTCGCGGATCGCTTCGCCAAGGAGTTCCGCGCGCATCGCGAAGGCCTCATCGACCGGGATGGCTCGCACACCGGCGCGGCCGATCCCCGCGACGATGGCGGCCTTCTCGATCGAGGAATGCGTCTCGCTCGAGCAGTAGAGCCGCAGCCGCCCGAGGCCCTCGCGGCCCGCAAGGCCCTCGTCCCGGGCGTCGAGCCCCGGGACGGCGTGACGGGCCGCCACGACCGAGAGTAGCGTCGAGACCGACGCCGTGTCGGTGAACATCCCGTCGAAGTCCGTCGGCAGGCCCATCATCTCCCGCAGCCACTGGACCACGACCTCTTCGATCTCGGTGCTCGCGGGCGCGTTTCGCCAGAGCATCACGTTGGAGTTCAGCGTGGCCGCGAGCCACTCGCCCAGGATCCCGGGGCCCGAAGCGACCGAGCAGAAGTAGGCCATCCAGCCGGGATGCTGCCAGTGGGTGATGTTGGGCTCGACCAGGGACAGGTAGTCGGCGAGGATCGTCTCCAGGCTCTCGGGTCCCGATGGCGGGACTGCCGGGACCTGTGCGCGAACCGAGCCCGGCTCAATGTCGGGAAGCACCGGATAGGACTCCACACGCTCCAGGTAATCTGCCGCCATGTCGGCCACGCGGTGGGCTGCGGCGCGAAACTCGGCGGGGTCCATGTCCCCCAATCCGAGTTGCGCTGCGTGGAGGGAATCTCGTTCGTTCATGCGGGTGACTCCTCAGTTGGTTGTCGTAGAATGGACGATCATATGCGCACCAATCATGGAAAGTGAAGGAGACACTTCGTGAACTATCCGATCTGGGACCAATCGGCATCAGGACTATTCATCGCCCTGATCTCCGTCTTTCACGTCTTCATCTCCCATTTCGCCGTCGGTGGCGGGCTCTTTCTCGTCCTCACCGAGCGCAAGGCCCGCAGGGAAGGGGATACGGCGCTCCTTGACTACACGAAGCGGCACTCGCGCTTCTTCATGCTGGTGTCTCTCGTGTTGGGCGCCATCACGGGAGTCGGAATCTGGTTCGCGATCGCGCTCGTCAATCCCACCGGAACCTCCGCGTTGATCAACACCTTCGTCTGGGGCTGGGCCATCGAGTGGACCTTCTTCATCGTCGAGATCTTCGCCGCGATGGTCTACTACTACGGTTGGGATCACCTGGACGCCAAGGCTCACGAGGCGGTCGGCTGGATCTACTTCATCGCCGGTTGGGCCAGCCTCGCCATCATCAACGGGATCATCGCCTTCCAGCTCACGCCCGGCACCTGGATCACCACCCGAAA
>JANTFM010000115.1 GCA_024763475.1 Acidobacteriota bacterium
GCCGGGGAAGCTGGTCTGTCAGGATGATGGTGACCGGGAGGAGCTGGTCGTGCTCCGCCGCGACCATCGCCTCGAGCAGACGAGGCCGAATTTCTCCCGCGAGTACTGCCCCGGAGAGCGCCAGGCAGGCTGTCAGGATAAAGATCGTGTATTTGCACCGGATCATTTCTATCTCCAGTCACTCCATAGCGTGATCAAGAACTCGCTGCAGTCGTCGTCACAGATCGAGCTCTCGCAGGTCTCGCCGCGGTGGCCGCTGCCGACACACCCTGCGGAAAGGCGAATAGCGAAAGAAGCAGGCCAACGAAAACTCATCATCCTGGGCTCCCTGCGCGGATCGAAGTCGTCGAAACGGTGAGACGTCGGATCCAATGGGCGGGCGCAGCCGATTCTGGACACACCACCTCATTTGAGACCTCCGGCCCCCATTGAGACGCTATTTAATGAGAGAATTCCGTGAAGACGCCTGTGCGCCAACTCCTAAAAACCTCCTTTTCGCATAGCTGCGAAAAGAATGCAGGTAGAGCACTGCCTGAGTCTAGCGATTTCCGGAGCGCTTTGATTTTGAGTGAGCGTGCGCGACTCCGACTACGATACCCATTCGATATGGAGAGACCCAAGTGTTGCTGATCATACCGCTCCTCTTTTTTGGGATCGCATTTCTCTTCTCCATGCTCGGCATGGGCGGTGCCCAAGTCTATATCCCGATCCTGTTCTGGCTTGGCCTCGATTTCAAGACAGAAGCGATTCCGCTCGGGATGCTGCTGAACGTCGTCAACAGCGCTTCGGCGGCGACGACCTATGCGCAAAAGAAGCTGATCGACTGGCGCATAGCTTTGCTTTTCGGGCTGACAATGTTGGTTGCCGCGCCTTTCGGCGCGTTGGCCAATCACCTTGTATCCACGAAGATGCTGATCCTGATCTTCGCCCTTTTCACCGCGCTCGCCGGTCTCTTGATGTGGGTGGGTTGGCAGCCGAAACGCCCGATGGCCGGGAACCGGCGTACCGTTCTCGGGCTTGCCGGTGGCGGAGGCCTGGGGCTCCTGGCCGGATTGATCGGTCGCGGTGGTGGCTCCTTTGTTGTGCCGCTGCTCTACATGGCCGGTGTCAGCGCCAAGACGGCAGCCGCCACCTCCGCCCTCGCGGTCACCTTCTCCGGCGCTTCGAGCTTCGTCTCTCACCTGGCGACCGCTGCCCGGCCCGACTGGCCGCTGTGGGGTGCCTGCGTGGCTGGGGTCTTCCTGGGAAGCCAGCTCGGATCTCACGTGATGGCGACCCGTCTGAAGACCCAGATGCTGAAGAAGATCTTCGCGGCGGTGTTGTTGCTCATCGCAACGACCCTGATCGTGAAGGACATTCTTCTGTTTTGAGACCTGCAAGGACGCGGCAGTCATCCTCGATAACAACCCGTCCTCGGCCAATCCCATCATCGGGACCACCGGAGAAACTCCCGAAGGATGGAACGAAGAGGAGAATATCGCTTTTCTCCTCAGCTGAGCGACCATGACGACGCCTCTGGAGAGATTCCAGCAACTCATGGCGTCGGTCCCGCAGCGACAGAAGCCCCCAACTCCGGCAAATGATCGAACATGAACGATCGCGAGCATTCACCCGGTCGGCGAACGAGACCCCTCGCGGAGCGCATCGCGCGGCCTCTACCGCCGCGTGACTCCCTTGCGTCTGGCTTCCTCGTCAAAATAGAATCACATAGCGAAGCGCGTGAATCATCTCCAAGCATGCGAATGCCGGACAACACCATGCCGCTTGGAAATCGCTTAGCACTTGTGCTACGCGTTTTGTCGATGGGTTGGTTGCTAGTGAAACGCAGAAGGGCACCTGGACAGCGAATACAGAGCGGAGGAAGACTATGGCGGAGAATCTAGAGGTGGGCTGCGCACGCCCAACCGGCGGTCCTGTTGGGCAGGCCCCGGAGGAGAATGACCGTGAAGCACTTCAAACAACAAAGGAGGAGCCGACAATGATACAAGTGGGTAAGCCCGCTCCAGACTTCATCTCACCGGCATATCACAAAGGACAGTTTACGAGCGTCAAGTTGTCGGACTACCTGGGACAGTGGGTCGTCTTGTGCCTGTATCCCGGTGACTTCACCTTCGTCTGAGCTACGGAAATATCGGCGGTCGCCGATAGCTACAAGAAGTTCCGGGACCTCGGTGTCGAAGTCCTTTCCATGAGCGTCGACAGTGTGTTCGTGCACAAGATGTGGGACGACAACGAACTCTCCAAGATGGTGGAAGGAGGTGTGCCTTTCGCCATGCTCTCCGACGGTGGAGGAAGAGTCGGCTCTTCTTTTGGCGTATATGACGAAGATGCCGGCGTCGAGAATCGCGGGCGCTTCATTATCGATCCCGACGGTGTCGTTCAGGGATACGAAGTTCTAACACCGCCGGTTGGGCGCAACGTCAGCGAAACACTTCGCCAGATCAGAGCATTTCAGATCGTGCGGGAAAGCAAGGGAGCGGAGGCGACACCTTCGGGCTGGGCACCTGGCAAGCTGACACTGAAGCCAGGCCCGGAGCTGGTGGGCAAAGTCTGGGAAGTTTGGAAGACAGATATGGCATTGGACTAGGCGACGAGATCGTCTCGTTCAATGGACGGCAGATGAACGGAATCTACGCCGGCAAGAGCCGGCGTAATTTCCTTGTCCTACACGTTCTGACGCTTTGCCAGTAGCAAAGATATAGCTTGCAGTTTTTCGGTGTGGATCGCTTGCCATCGCATTCCATACGAGGGTGATGAACGGTGCTTTTTAGCGTAGTGATCACAGGGATTGCCCTGACCGTAGCCGCTTACCTGGCATGGTCTCCGCCCTTGGTTCGAAGCCAGACCTGGAAGGCGACAGTCACGCCGCTTGCCTCCATCATGGGCAGCGGATTCCTGGTTAGCGCACCCTTGTTGGCCGGAGTTGTGGGCAACTTGGCGCTCGTATTCATGGCAGCTCTGTTGGCACTGGCGTACTCGGTAGGAAGCACGATCCGCTTCAATATCCGATACTTTGAACCGGTGGAACAGACGGGCCATGGGCCGGCTCAGGAGATCGCCTTTCTGGCGCGGATCGTGCTCCTCGGGGCCTATTTCGTCTCGGTCAGCTACTACCTGCAACTACTCGCAGCCTTCGTGCTCCGCTCTCTTGGGATGCACGACCCGGTCCTCGCTCATTCCTGTGCGACCGGATTGCTGGTCGTGATTGGCACCGTCGGGATCTGGCGCGGTCTTGGCGAGCTGGAACTGGTGGAGCGCTACGCGGTGAGTCTGAATCTGGGCGTGATTGCTGCCCTGCTCATTGCGTTGGTCGTCTTCAACCTGCGCCTGGTCCTGACGGGACACTGGACGCTGGCACAACTCTCTCCCGGCATTGATCTCCATGGCATGCGTGTCGTGCTGGGACTGCTGATCGTGGTACAGGGCTTTGAGACCTCGCGCTACCTGGGAGACGAGCATCCGGCGGAACTGAGAGTCAAGACGATGCGCTTGGCCCAGATCCTCTCCTCCGTGATCTACCTGGTGTTCATCGGCCTGGCGACGGTGCTCTTTCGTTCCGAGCTAGGCTCCGACGTTACGGCGATTATCAACATGACCACGCCGGTCGCGGTCGTCCTGCCTGTTCTTCTCAGCATCGCCGCAATCGGCAGCCAGTTCAGCGCCGCCGTGGCGGACAACGCCGGGGCCGGAGGCCTGCTGGAAGACATCAGCCATCGGCGCCTGTCACTACGCTATGCCTACCTGCTGATTTTCCTGGTCACCGTGGCTTTGACCTGGCAGACCGATGTCAACCAGATCATCGCCTATGCATCGCGTGCCTTTGCGCTCTTCTACGCGCTCCAAGGAGCGGTGGCCTTTGTCATCGCGAAGGAACGAACGGATCTGTCGCGGAGACATCTTCGTCTGGTGTTTTTTGCGTTGATCAGCGGGGTGTGCCTACTGGTGTTCCTGTTGGGGCTGCCGTCCGAGTGATCGTCGCCGGGTTCTCTCCCGAATCCGCCTGGAGGCCTTGGTCCAAAACGCCGTATCTGCGGGCTGGGAAAGCCCTTGCGGGGTCGATGCCGCCCTGACAGGAAGACACGAATCCGCCATGTTTCCAACGGCAGCTCCGATCCTCTCATGCCCACTCGCCAAACCAGCCCTGGAAGCTCCGATCCTCTCATGCCCACTGGCCGAACCAGCCCTGGAAGCTCCGATCCTCTCATGCCCACTCGCCGAACCAGCCCGGCAGCACCGAGCTGGCTCGGAATGCCAGGCGCAACCGGCCTCAGGGACAGCTGTCCGTGTTCTGGGATGAGACGCACGGGTCGGCGGAGACCGGCCTTTCTTTGTTCTTGGAATCGGTCCCGTAGGAGCCCTCGAAGGTGATGTTCCGGGCCGTGCCCAGGAAGTACGCGTTGTCCGGGAGCTTCTTCACCCTCACGTTGTCGACCAGGAAGCCGTGGTAGTCATTCGCGGTACCATCCACGGAGTCGAAGGTGAATCGGAACTCGACCAGGGATCCGGGGTTCGAGATCTTCAGGACTGCCCTATGCCACGTGTTGTCGTCGATCAGGCCGGGATGGCCTGATGCCTTGTTGCCCGCCAGCACCATCCATTCCCCAGTACCGGGTTTCTCAAATTCTACGGTGGCGATGTCCTTCTCCTTCCTGCTCTCGGTCTCGAGTAGGTAGTCGAAGATCAGCCAGGCATAGTCCGCATCCGAAAGGTCCAGCTCCTCTGAAACGATCGCCCCGCAGACCTGGTCATCCGCCGGCGTCGCGTAGGTGCAGGTGCTGGTATCACCGAAATAGAGACCCCAGCTACCCATGGAGCACTGGTCGCTCCGCTTCCAATGGTTCGTGGGGCATCCCATGGAGACGGGATGCCAGCCTTCGAGATCGGCCTCGAAGTCATGGGATAGGTAGGTCTCCATCGACAAGGCGTAGTCCAGTGCCCCCCCGGTGGAGCAGGTGATGTGGATGTCATGGTTGTAGCTTCCGCTCGCCATCTCGTCTAATTCGCCGACATAGAGGGCGTACTCCTGCGCGTCGCAAGGTGACGCGAGCCAGTTGAACTGGAGTTCCGCCCCACTCCGCTCCACGTCGAGCCCGAGGAGCTGCCCCGGGGCCTCACCTTCGATCACCAGCGTCCTGTTTCGGTACTTGGCCTGACTGCTGCCGTCGATCGTGCCGGTGGCCACCACCCTGAAGGTGTAGCGACCGGTCGCCGTGTCTCCCGCGGTGAGGGTCATATCGGACGGAGCGGAGGTGATCCCGTCGACCCAGAGAAGCGGATTTGGGGAGAAGCTGCAGTTGGTGTCCGCGGGCAGGTTCTCACAGGAGAGGGTGACATCGCCGTCGTAGCCGTTCAGCCAGTCTACGGTCACCGTGCGCACTTCGCTGGAGTGTCGCTGCATCCTGATGATCTCGGTGGGCACCGACAGGTCGAAATCAGCCTGGGCTGTCGTGAACGACCACGGCGATCCCCACTCGCCAATGGCACAGTTGTCTTCCACCATCGTCTGCCAGTAATGCAGCGTCAGCGATCTCAGCGAGGGCCCCACGGTGACCTGGTTTTCCGTCAGGCCGGACTCCGACCAGACAACATCATTGCATGACGAGTCAGTACAGACGCGAGCCGAGTAGTTGCGATCGCCGTGGTCGGAGACCTGCTCCCAGCTCAGCTCCGGCCGCACCGAGACGTCGACGGCGCCTTGGGCGGGCGCGACAAGAACCGGCGGGCCGGAGTCGCCGTTCGCCGGATCGTAGTCGAAGCTGGCAATGGAGATGTCGTCGACGAGACTTCCCTGCTCTGTTGCCAAGGGGTGGGGGCCGCTAGCGTTGATGAACTGGAGGTTGAAGTAGGTGCCTCGGATCTTCTGGAGTGCCCGCAAGTCAGCGCGGTAGAGCGACCACGGCTCGTTCCCGCTCGAGCTTTCGGACATCTGAGCCTTGTACGGAGCGAAGTTCGGCCCCGCAGAACCGTCTGGATCGATCTTGAGCCATGTGCCCCACGATGGGGAGTCGGAGGCCAGGTAATACGAGAGCTCGGTCATCTGGTTCAGCAGGAGAAACAAGTCGGGGCCGGCGCTTTGTTCCAACCGGCAACACGGCATGACGGTGGCGCAGTCATTTGCGCCGAACTTCAGCTCCTGCCCCTCGGTCGGCCGCGGCGATCCCTCATCGCAGCTCACGACCTGGGGAGGTGGTCCCGGCTGAAATCCGCTAAAAGTCCCGGCTTCGCAGCTATCGACACCACAGGTCCACCCTCCCTCCTCGCTCGTCCAGCCTGCAGGGGATTCGCCCGGCGTCGTGCTCTCGAAGTCCTCGCCGTAGAACGGAGCGGGGGGCGAATCGATCATCAGGGGAATCGAAAGAGACTCCGCCGCCTCTCCCTGGGCCTGGTCCCATTCGTAGTCGACCTGCAGCTTGAGATACTCGCCCGACAGGTTGTCCGGGTGCTCAAGGTAGCGGACATGGAAGATGGCGCTGGCCTCTGCACCGACCGCTACGCTTCCCAGGGAGTAGGTCGCCGGAGAGATCGACACGTAGGTCGCAGGAAGCGTCGAATCGCTCGCCACGGACGGTGTCACCGAGCCGGAGTCCGCGTCGCTCGAGCCGAAGTTCTTGACCTTGATCTCGAGCGTGGCACGCTCCCCGTTGTCCAGGTAGGCGTCGTCATCGCAGCCGCCGGAGATGCCGTACTCGCTCGCGAGAAGATAGCCGTCGCCGGCGGTGGCCGCCTCAGAGAAGAAACGACCCGACGCAACCAACGCATACCCTTGGGTGCAGGGCGCGTCACAGACACCGCTGCGGCCGGGGACGTTGGCGCCGACCACATCCACCGTCCAGCTTCCCGGCTGCGGCTCAGGCAGGTAGATCGCTTCGACGTTATTGACGTTGTCCGGCGTGGCGGAGTTCGGCTTGGAGGGCCAGTAGAGCTGGCCCAGGAAATCGAGCGACCAGGAGTTACCCCGGTAGGTCGTGCCGTCCGGGGCCGTCAGCTCGAGGTTGAGATCATTGACGAGGGCATCTCCCACAGAGTTTCCCTGGGGATCAGTCCATACGAGGGTGAGCCGCAGCGGCTCGGCGCCGCTAACCGGGAGTGTGAAGTGTTGGGTCTCTCCCGTCTTGAGCCCGAAGCCGAAGCCCCCTGAGGTGGACGCCTTGTCGGCGAGGATCTTCACCTGCAAGCGGTCACCCTCGAAGTAGAGGCTGTTTTCGAGGTTCACCCATCCGAAGCCGGCCTTGTTGTTGGGTACCGGATCGCCCCAGACCGGTTGGCTGTTGCCATAGTGCGCACCTTCCGGCACGCGCGTGCCGTTGATGATCATCGCCTTGAGCAGTGCGGCCGAAGGCGCTGTGTATTCGGCACCGGCACAAGACTTGTGGCCGCAGGGATACCATCCTTCGCGGAGGTACTGGCGAGAGAGCGCAGCCGCGCCCGCAACGGTCGGTGCCGCCATGGAGGTCCCGCACTTGTACGAGAGCCCCCGCCCAGCAACGAAGCCATCGAAGCCCGTACAGGAGTCTTCTTCGTCGTCGCCGCACGTCGACAGGGCGCAGCCGGTAGAGACCACATCCGGCTTGAGCCGTCCCGTGCCGTCGTCCGTGGGACCGACACTGCTGAAGCTGAGTGTATCGACAGCTCCGGCAAGCCCACCGTCACTCGCGCCGACCGTGATAATGTTCTTGGCAGATGCGGGTTTCCCCAGGGTGTGCGGCTCCGGTCCGGAGTTACCAGCGGAGGTCAACGGCAGCCAGTCCTGTTGCAGCCCCGCGGAGGTTGAAGAATCCCAGACCGCCTCGTCGAAGAGGATAGAATCTCCAGAGTAGCCGCCATTACCACTACCCCAGCTATCGCTGTGAATACGACACTGCCAGGAGAATCCCCCACTATCAGTCCCACTGATACGAGTGTCTCTCAGAGCTGCCAGATCAATTCCGGAAAACGGACACCTGCCGTAAGAATCGATCGACGCGGCATCCTGCATGATCAACTTGGCTTGGGGAGCCATGCCATCGCCGAAGTCGTAGCCACCATCTGGGTGAAGGTTGAGGTCCCCCGCAACCGTCCCCGAGGTATGAGTGCCATGGAACGAGCAAGAGTCTCCCTCATCGGAACAGGGCCCCGTCGACGCGATCCGATGGTGGCAGACGACCTTGGTGTCCCAGTTCGAACTGTTGCAGCCGGACAGGATGCTGCACGCTCGGAAGGGTTCGAAGTAGTCGAGCTTCTGCAGGCCGGTATCCATCAGCGCAACACATTCGCCGCGGCCCAGCAGGCCCCGGGCGTGAATCGGATAGATCGCCGACTCGGTGTCACCCGACTGAGGCGCTTCGCCCGGCTCGGGCATGCTGGTCCAGGGCACCCCGGTGTAAGCGACCGTGGGAGTCTGCTGGAAGAGGTAGGGTGGTATACCTCCCTGGACGAAGACCCGGTTCCAGGAGTTGGTCGGATAGGCAGGGCTCCACGGATGGATGGAGAAGACCGCCAGCTGTCGAGCCAGCGTGATCAGCGTCGCGGCGACCACTTCCGGCCGCGAGAAGGAAACCCGCAAGGTCCCGGTGCCGTCCACGGTGGCATCATTCACCATCCAGTGGATCCCCGCGACGCCAGAAGTGAGCGCCTGCAACTCGGGCAGCAGCTCTGTGGCACTCCTGTCCCGCTGGGGGTAGATGAGGAAGTGCTGCTCCACGCCGGGTTCCGCCTCATAGTCTCGCGCGGCAACCATCAGCTTCGGGGCACTCTTCATCCCCGCGGTCCAGGGCCCGACCCACAGCACCTTGGCCAGGCCTCGAAGGGAGTCTGCGTGCTCCGGATCGATCCGCACCAGCTGTGTGTAGTACGAGAGAGAGTCCAGCACCCGCGCGCCGGCCCCCTCGAGGGCAGCGATCTGCGGCTGACCCACGGGTCCGTCAAAGCGCACCAGGAAGTACGGATTGTCGGCATCGCGCCATCCCTCGAGCTCCGGGCTGAAGCTGGGAGACGGATCGACGCCCGGCTGGAAGTCCATACCGTTCAGGACGATGAGCCGTGCATCCGCCGCGCCCATGGGCGGGACCGGGGCTGGAGCGTCGCCCGCTATGGCGGCAGGCACCACGCCGGTCAGCGCCATTGACAGCGCCATCGAGAGCGCGATGAGCCTGGCTCTGCGCAAGGATCCTGCAACTAGGGACGGTGATCGGTCAGTCATCGCTTCTCCTGCAGCCCGTCGGGCCGAACACCTTCCACGGGGCTTGATTTACGCACAAGATCAATTCACACAGGATCCTGCAACCTGGGACGGTGACCCGTCAGTCATCGCTTCTCCAGCGGCCTGTCGGGGCGAAGATCGGCCACCGGACTAAATTCACGCACAAGAAAAATTTACGCAGGATCCTGCAACTTGGGGCGGTGATCCGTCAGTCATTGCTTCTCCTGCGGCCTGTCGGGCCGAAGATCGGCCACGGGGCCTAATTTACGCACAAGATAAATTTATGCCATGTGCAAGGTGGCGAATGCCGAAGAGGCGAGGCAAGACCCGGCGAGGCAACGATCAGGGTCGAGAGCCCACCAGGAGAAGCTCTGCCGCCTGCTGATTGAGGAAAGACGCGGCCTGACCGGCCGCTAGCCCGCGTTGTTCATGAGCCCTTCGGCCGAAACACCGATCTGCGTGCTGGCCAGGCCCTTCGGGTCCCTCTCGCCCGTCCTCGGCGCTGAACACGCTGCGGAGTCCTGGTCAAGTACAGCTCGGGTGTTCAGGCCTACGTACGGGCGATCCAGGGGCATCTACGGCGTTTCGACTCGAAGGCTGATGAATATCGCGGGCTAACGACCCGACACGGAAGTCCGGTGCGCATTTCGGAGAATCCCCGGCGGTCCTGTCAAGGAGGGCCGACGACGGTATACCGGGAGTTTGCGGAGAAGGCCCAACGCCACCAGGGGCGCCCTTGACCGGCGAACAATGCCCCGTGGAGCGAAGAATGTTGCACGCCACTTCTGGCAATGAAATCGTTCCATTGAGTGCCGTACTTGTTCGAAACATGGCGCGTCGCAGCATGAGTTCTCCGACTCGGCGAGGTGCAACATTCTTCGCTCCACGGCGCGAACAATGTGACGATTCCGTGTCGGGAGACTAGGACTGCTCCCGACGCCACTCGAGGAAGGCACGGATGCGGGATTCGTGGCCGTGGCCGGAAGGCTCGTAGTAGCGGCGGGGTCCGATCTCTTCGGGGAAATGGGACTGTTTGAGACCCCCCTCGGGATCGTCGGGGGCGTAGGCATAGCCCTTTCCGTAACCGAGTTCCTTCATCAGGCGGGTCGGGGCGTTTCTCAGGTGGAGGGGGACGGGGGCGTCCGGAAGCCGTTCGACATCCCTGCGCGCGGCCTTGATCGCCTGGTAGACCCTATTGCTCTTCGAGCAGGTGGCCAGGTAGAGAACCGTCTGGGCGATCGCCGTGTCGGCTTCCGGCATGCCAAGCAGTTGTAACGCCTCCAGGCCGGCGACGGCCAGTTGAAGGGCGCGCGGCTCGGCGTTGCCTATGTCTTCGCTCGCGAAGCGGATCAGGCGGCGCATCAAGTATAGCGGGTCCTCGCCGGAGGCGAGCATACGCGCGGCCCAGTAGAGAGAGGCGTCCGGATCGCTGTCCCGCAGGCTCTTGTGCAGGGCGGAGATCAGGTTGTAGTGCTCCTCGCCGTCCTTGTCGTAGCGGTGGCTGCGGCGAGAGATCAGCTCCGCGACATCGCTGACACAAAGCTGCTGTCCCTCGACGCTCTCCGAGAGCATTTCCAGGGTATTCATCGCCGACCGGGCATCGCCGTTCGCAGCGGACGCAATCAGTTCGAGTGCGCCTTCCTCAGGCCGGAGATCGAGCCCGCCCAGGCCTCGCTCCCGGTCCTCAAGAGCGCGCGCGAGCAGGACCAGGATCTCCTGCTCCGAGAGCCCTTCGAGGGTGAACACCCGGCTGCGGGAGAGCAGCGCGCTGTTGATCTCGAAACTGGGGTTCTCGGTGGTGGCACCAACAAGGATGATCGTCCCGTCCTCGACGTGGGGCAGGAACGCGTCCTGCTGAGCCTTGTTGAAGCGGTGGATCTCGTCCACGAAGAGCAGCGTGCGGCGATCCTCGTACTGCAGTTTCTCCCGCGCCTCCTTGACGAGT
>JANTFM010000116.1 GCA_024763475.1 Acidobacteriota bacterium
ACCCCCGGCGCTCGCCACACCCCCTCCGATCCCTTCGCCCCCATCGTTGCCCGCGACGCCACCGCCGATCCCTATCGGACAGGCCAAGGCCCTGCTGCTCGTACGCGCCATGATCGCCGCCGCGGCGGCCGACGGAGTCATCGACGCCAGTGAGAGAAAGACCATCCTCGCGCAACTGATGACCTCGGACGCCACGGACGAGGAGCGTGCGTTCCTCGAAGACGAACTTGCCAGCCCACCCGACGTCCACGAGCTGTTGGCGGCGGTCGAGGGGCCGGAAATGAGCGAGCAGTTCTATGCGGCTTCGCTGCTCGCGATCGACGTTGACACTCAAGCCGAGCGTGACTACCTTGCTGAGGTTGCGCAGAAGCTCTCGCTCGACACGGCGACAGTCACGCGCCTCCACACGGAACTCGGAATCGAATAGGCGTACAGTGCGGACACGAGGCCGCGGCCTCGCAAGGAGTAGATCATGAGCCAGTGGTACTTCAGTTACGACGGCAAGCAATTCGGACCGATGGATCAGAACCAGGTCATGGGCGAGGCCAAGTCCCACCCCGGCGGACTCGCCTGGCGCGAGGGGTTCACCGACTGGCTGCCCGTCGACTCGATTCCGGAGTTGAGCGGCGGCGTTCCTGCCTCTGCAGCGCCAGCGACTCCAACGCCAGCCTCCGGCAGTGCGTCCGACGTCATCGACTTCAAGGTCTTCGGCGAAGACATGCAGTTCGTCGAGGTTGAGCTGGACCCCGGCGAGAGCGCCGTCGCGGAAGCCGGCACGATGATGTACAAGGGGGCAACCGTCCAGATGCACACCGTCTTCGGCGACGGATCACAGCAGCAGCAGGCGGGCGGATTCCTCGACAAGCTGGTCGGCGCCGGCAAGCGGTTGATCACCGGCGAGAGCCTGTTCATGACGGTCTTCACCCACGAAGGCCAGGGCAAGGCCCACGCTGCCTTCGCCGCACCCTACCCCGGCACGATCATCCCGCTCTCCCTCCGTGAGCTCGGCGGCACGCTGATCTGCCAGAAGGACGCCTTCCTCTGCGCCGCGAAAGGCGTCTCGATCGGCATCCACTTTCAGAAGAAGATCCTCACCGGTCTCTTCGGCGGCGAGGGATTCATCATGCAGAAGCTCGAGGGCGACGGCATGGTCTTCGTCCACGCGGGTGGCACGATCGTCAAGCGCACCTTGGGTCCCGGCGAACAGTTGCACGTCGACACGGGCTGCGTCGTCGCGATCGAGCCCACCGTCGAATTCGATATTCAGCAGGTTGGCGGGATCAAGTCGATGTTCTTCGGTGGAGAGGGCGTCTTCTTCGCGTCGCTGCGCGGGCCGGGCAAGGTCTGGATGCAGTCCCTGCCCTTCTCCCGTCTCGCCGGCCGCATGCTCAGTGCGGCGCCGCAGAAGGGCGGTAGCCGCGGCGAGGGCTCGATCCTGGGAGGCCTGGGCGGCCTGCTTGACGGCGACAACAGCTTCTGATCAGGGTTCGGGATCGGGACGAAGGTCGAGGAGGACCGGAGGCAGGTCGGAAACCCGGCAACAGCTTCTGATCAGGGTTCAGGATCAGGACGAACGTCGAGGAGGACCGGAGGCAGGTCGGAGACCCGTAGCTGGTAGACCTGCCATTCCTGCGGGACCTCAAAGACCACCGTGGCCGGGAGCGAGGGGGGCTCGCCCTCCTCGCCCATCCACGCCTCCAGGGCGCCTCGCCCGCTGAAGAGGACCTGCTGGCCGTGCACGTCGAGGGGCAGACCCATCGGCCGGTGCACGTCTCCCGCCGGGTCGACGAGCACGAGGTCCGAGCTGGGGCCGCAGGGCACCAGCCGCAGGAACTCCAGCCCGCCTTCCTTGGCCTCGATGAGCACGGACACCTCGAGGAAGACGCGCCCTTCGATCGGCCGCACGCCACTGATCTCACGCTTGACCTGGTGTCCGAGCGGAACCAGGCGCACGACACCATCGTCGATGACGCGACCGTCGAGGTGCGTGCCCGTCTCGCCGAGGACGTGCCGGCCGAGCCAGTCCACCATCCGCGTGATGGCATCGAGGCGGTGGGCCGGCTCCGAGAGGCCATGTCCCTCGCGGGGGTAGAGCACGAGTTCGACCGTCTTCTTCATCGCGATCAGCGCGCGGTAGAGGCCCTTGCTGTTGGTGAAGACCGTGTTGTCGTCCTCGAGGCCCTGGAGGATCAGCATCGGCGCCTCGATCGAGGCCGCGTGGGTCAGCGGAGAACGCTCGTGATAGAGCTCCGGTTTGTCCCAGGGACGCCCCCCGAGATAGTGTTCTTCCCACGACGAGTACTCCGAGCTGGAGTAGTCCTGGGCCAGGTCGAAGATCCCGGCGATCGAAACGCCCGCCTTGAAGCGATCGCTTGTCGCGAGCAGCCAGTTGGTGAGGTAGCCGCCGTAGCTCGCCCCGGCAACCGCCGCACGCTCCAGGTCAACCAGGCCCTCCCGGCCAAGATGCTGGAGCCCACTGAGGATATCCCGCGCGTCTGCGCCCCCGAGGTCCTCGCGAATCGCGAGCGTGTACGCCTCGGCCTGGCCTGACGAGCCGCGATACTGCGGCAGGAACACTGCCCAGCCCGACGCGGCCAGCGCCTCCGCCTCGTAGACCCGCAGCGTGTTCAAGACGCGCCAGTGGGGGCCCCCGTGGATCCAGGTCAGCACGGGAGGCGGCGATGCCGTCTCGCCGTTGGGCAGCAGCAGCAGCCCCTCGTGGACGAAGCCCTCGTTCTCCCACGTGACCTGCCGCCTGCGCGCGCGGATCCAGTTCTCCGCCTGGGGGTTGAGCTCACTGAGGAGCTCCAGCTCGCCCGAAGGGGGCTTGAGAAGGGCCAGTTCCGGGCAGCGTGCCGCATCCTCGACGATGAGGACGAGCTCCCCCGTGTTCCGTGCGACATCCATCGACCCGAGGACCTTCCCCTCGAGCGGGACCCGCTCCCAGCGCCCGCTTCCGGGCTCGATCAGGAGCAGCCGGCTTTCCATGCCCCACGCGACGAGGGCCGCAACCCGCCCGTCTGGCAGACAGATGTATTCCTCGAGATCCCGATCCACGCCCTCGAGCAGCGGGCGGGCCTTGGCCGACGGATTCTCGAGCTCCACCACGAAGAGTTCCTGCCGGCTGAACAGCAGCGTCTCGTCAGCCCACGCGGCGAAAAAGAGATACTTGCCATCCGCTGAAATGCGGGGACCCGTCTCACAACCTCCCTTTCGCTGGGAGGCCGGGCGCTCCTGGCCACTCTCGATATCGCGCAGCACGATCTCGGAGCGCTCGTCGTCCTCGGGCCTTCCGGTGTGGGTCGTCGCATAGGCCAGCGTAAGACCGTCGGGGGAAATATCGAAATCGTCGAGCCCCCGCTCGCCCGCCATGAGGCGCCGGGGCTCGCCCTCGAGCGGGTGGAACCAGATCTCGAAGCTCGGAATGTCCGAGCTGACCACGATGCCATCGTCCTGGTTTTCGCGGCGGCGACGGCGCCAGCCGGACTCCGCGGGACTGCGGCTGGACTGGCCGAGGGTGAGCACCCCGCTTCCATCGGGCATCCAGCGGTAGAGATCCACGCCTTCGCCGCACTCACTGAGCCGCTTCGCCTCGCCACCCGCCGCCGGGAGGACGAAGACCTGGTCCTTGTCGGCCCCGTCCTCCCGAGCATCGTCCTCCTCATCCTCGTGGGGCTGCGGACGGAAGCTCACGAAAGCCAGCCACTTTCCGTCGGGAGACCAGCGGGGAGACCGGGCATCTCCCATGGCATAGGTGAGCTGCTGCTCCGGTCCCACCGTGTGGACCTGGCGGCGCTCCTCGCTGCGCCCGAAATCCGTCTCAGAGAGCACGAAGGCGACCCGCTTCCCGTCCGGAGAAATCGTGGGGCTCGACGGGCGGCGGAGACCGACCAGGTCGGCGGCCACGATGCGGCGCTGGGAGGTCTCGCTCATGTTCTGTCCGGCCATTCCAAGAAAAAAGTGAAAGAGGCGAGATTCTAGGACCTTATCAAGTCGCGCGCACACGGTCCGATGAGAGGTGCCGAGGATCATTGTGCCAATGCAAACTGTCCAAGCGGCCAGCACCTTCTTCGCTGTGTCCCTCGAGATTCTCGAGGCGGGGAAGATTTTGCCCTGTGACATCTGGCTCCGGCACGACGGAACGGATCCCATCCTCTACCGCGCGAAGGATCTTGCCTTTGAGCCCGAGCATGTCCGCCGGCTCGCCGAAAGTGGCGTCGAGTCCGTGCTGATCTCCTTCGAAGACGCCCGGGCCTGGACGGACTACCTCGGACAGCGTCTGCGCCACGAGGCGCGGGACGAGTCGAAACCCCTCAGCGGCCGTATCGAAATGCTCCTGCGTACGTCGCGAGCGACAATGAACGACATCTACCGGGACCCCAAAGCACCCGTGGTCAAGGAGCAGGTGAGCCATCTCGCCGACTCGATCACCAAGATCATGCAGCAGCCGGACGCCTTGGTGACCTCGATCCGCATGATGGAGCACGACTACTACACGTATACCCACAGCCTGCACGTCGCGTTCTACGGCGTGTCCCTCGCCCACGCGGCAGGTCTCCACGACACCAGCTACATCTCCAGCATCGGACGCGGCTGCCTGATGCACGATATCGGCAAGGTCGGACTGTCCCATGCGCTGCTCAACAAGCGCGGACGCCTCACCAAGGAGGAGTTCGACCAGATCAAGACCCACCCCATGCGCGGCGCCCGCATGCTCGACGAAGCCCATTGGGGCGACCCGATCGCCAGGGACATCGTCCTCTGCCATCACGAGGACCTCAACGGCCAGGGATACCCCCATGGCCGCCACGACGACCTGATCAGTGTCGCCTGCCGCATCGCCTCAATCTCGGATGCTTTCGATGCAATGACCACCGACCGATCCTATGCACGGGCGATGAGCGCCAACGACGCGCTGACGATTCTGCGGACCCGTCGCGTCGACGCCTACGATCAATCCCTGATCAAGGTATTTATCACGATGTTGCTTGATCCTTCCGAGAAGAGATGACGATGTTTTCCTTCCTGCGCCGCAAGACGAAGAAGACCACGAAGACCTACAAAGATCCGGCCCAGGCGATCGCCGCCAAGGACTACGAGTCCGCTATTGCCTTTTACCGCAGCCTGATCACCCGCCAGCCTCGAAAGTCCGCCACCTGGCATCGGAAATGCGCCGAGGCGCTGGTCCTCGCCGAACGCCCCAAGGACGCTGTGGAGGAATACCTGGCCGCGGCCCAGGACTACGACAGCGAACAGCTCACGCTTCAGGCCCTCGCAATGAACAAGGCCGTCCTGCGTCTCGATCCTGAGAACGAGGACGTGCGGGCGATGCTCGGGGAGATCGCCCAGCACGAGAGCGAGGCAGACGAGACCCAGCCCAACGGCGACGAACTCGGTCAGATGACCATCCGCACGCGACTCAGGGCTTATGCCCCGTTGTTCTCGGAGTTCGACTACGAGACCTTGAGTGCGGTGGTCGAGGTCATGGAGACACACGAGTACGAGAGCGGGCACGTGATCTTCCAGCAGGGGGATCCTGGAGACTCCCTCTTCATCGTCGCGAGCGGTGAGGTTGCCCTGACGGTGGATGCTCCGACCCAGGAGCCCTTCGAGCTGGAGCGGCTTGGCGCCAACGCCTGCTTCGGCGAACTGTCCGTCCTCTCGCGGGCTCCGCGAAACATGACCGCCGTGGCGACCCGGCCGACCGAAGTCCTCGAACTCGGCCGTGACTATCTCGAGGCCGTGACGATCGCACACCCCCAAGTCTGGGAGATCTTGGAACGCTACCAGAAGGAACGCCTAATACCTGTCGGCGCCTAGTGTCCCGACACGGATGTCCGTTGCGTCTTTCGGCAAGCCCTCGGCGGTCTTGGCACGGCGACCTAAGCTCGTAGCGCCAGTAGGATCTTCTCCCGCCCATCGGCCATTTTCTTGGCAGCAATGGCGAGACCTTTCCGGTAGGGCACGACGAGTCCCGCCAGGAGAAGTGTGAGACACCAGGGGATCAGAGACGCGTATCCGAGGAATGCGGGAAGCGCGACAAACAGGCAGACGACCAAGGTCGCCACCAGCATGGTAAGAATGTTCAAGATGGCCGCGATTCCGGAGGGGGAGTTCTTCATCGAGGAAACGTCCCGGCGGACAGGATAGACCACCGAGAGCACGTTACCGACGGCGCTGAAAGCCAGCAGGAGAGACGCGTAAAGCAGCGTGACCTTGAGCCAGGTCGCAAGTCCCGGTGGCTCTTTGACGATGGCCCAGGTCACCATGGCAATGATGAAGCAGGCCCCGTTGTAGACCCACTGCGCCAAGTTCTTGCCGAGAAGCACTCGCTGCAGGTCTAGCGGACAGAAGAAGTAAGTGCTCACACCTTCGCTGTCCCACGCAAGAGTATTGTTGGCCGTGTTGCTCATGATCATTGCCATGTACGACACCAGACCGTACAAGCCCAAGGATTCGCCCTCAGGGCGCGGAAACATCTCGAAGGAGCCACGCCCGAAAACGAAGATAAGAACGAGTACCAAGGCCGGAGTCGCCACCAGGTTGAACTTGCCGAGCGAGCTGCGCATCAGGTAGCAGAACTCCTTCTCGGCCATGGCCAGGGTCTGGCGAGAGAAAAACGGAAGGTCCGTGATCTCCCACCCGGCAGCCACGGTCGCTGTAGGCCGCCGGCCCGCCTTGCGGAAGATAGCCTTGGACTCTCCACCCCGGTCGCCGAGGAGATAGTTGACGAAGATCGCGAAGGAAAGGCCCAGCCCCACGAACACCCAGGCCAGCAGCTCACCCAGAAGGAACAGTCCCTCTTGCAGCTTGCCGTCGCGCAAGTGTTGCAGTGCTTCGGTGGCGACCACGGGGGGCAGGTGCCTGACGGCAGGTGCCATCCATTGGGCGACAGTGTTCACCCTCTCCATCGCGGAATGAGATGCCAGCTGTTCCGGGGAATCATCCGTCACGACCATCAGCATCATGCTCAGCAGGAACAAGACACCAAACACGGTCACACCAAAGATCTCCTTGGCTCGCCGGTGTCGCAACAGGCTCTCGAGATAGCTGTTGATCGTGAAGCCCCAGACAACCGTCAGCAGCCACATGGATACGACAATCGCGATACCTACAAGTGGAAAACTCACGACCAGGAGAACACCAAACAGCGACGCAAAGAACAGCGCGGGATAGTAGAACAGGTGCTGTACCGAGAGGAAAGACGAGCCTAAGGCGATCACGAACAATTCCGAGCGACTGACGGGAAAAGCCAGCAGCCGGGAGAGCTGGAAAGTTCGGCCGAAAGCCGCCATCAGTAGTGGAACGAGGATTCCAGAGATCAGGCAAAACGAAAAGAGGGTGACGAATGTGATCTGGAAAAAGGATGATTCCGCTTCGTCTGCCGCAAAGTAGGCTAGCACTCCGAAGCCGATGCCAATGATCAGCGAGAGCACCAGGCTCATGATGCCCATCAAGATGTTGCCGAAGGCGTTGAGCGCGCCCTCCACCGAGCGCAGACGGTTGATCCCGCTCCGGTAGCGCGCCCATGAAATCGCGAGAATACGCTTGAACATGCTCATGCCAGCCAGGACAGGGGAGTCGTGGAAGCGTCTGGAGCCTCCACGAGACCCAGGAAGACCTCCTCGAGGCTCCGTCTCCGCTCGCTCGACTCATGATCGTGCAGACTCACCCCATCACGCAGCTCCTCGATGGCGCCTTCAGCAATCAAGCGTCCCTCGTGAATGATCCCGGCACGGGAGCAGAGCTTCTCGACGATCTCCAGGATGTGCGAGGTCAGCAGGATCGTCACTCCCGAACGGACCAGAGAGCTGAGAAGGTCCTTGATCATGCGCGAGGCGACGGCGTCAATACCCTCGAAGGGTTCATCGAGAAACAGAACTCGCGGGTTGTGAATCAGGGCGGCGGCCAAGGCGAGTTTCTTCTTCATGCCGTGGCTGTAGTCGACGACAAGTTTCTTGACGTCGTCCTGCAGGGACATCAGCTCCAGCAACTCTTCGCTGCGGGTGCGGATCAGCTGTTTGTCGAGTTCGTACATCCGGCCGACAAAGGAAAGGTACTCGCGGCCAGTCAGCCGATCGAAAAGCGCGAGATCCTCCGGAACGACCCCGATCATCTTCTTTGCGGCCACGGGATCGTTCTCTACGTCTTTACCGAAGATCGACGCTCGTCCGGAGCTGATCCGAATCAGGCCCGTGAGCATCTTGATCGTGGTGGACTTGCCAGCCCCGTTGGGGCCAAGAAAGCCGTAGAAGGTCCCCTCATCCACCCGTAGATCCAGGTGATCGACGGCGGTCATTTCGCCGAAGGTCCGGGTGAGCGCCATGGTTTCAATCGCCAGGGTCATCTATTCCTCTCAAGTACCGAGTCTCTCGAACGGAGCGAGATCGCTGCCAACCACCATTCCTTCGTCATTTGCCGTCCGGATGAAGTCTTCCATCCGTTAGACATCGTACACCGCCCAGACAGCCCATACTCGACACCATCCAGCATCCACCTGAACCCGCTTCAAACTGCGATCGTTCCGATCCGGTCGATCGAGTATTTCTGCCTGGCCCTATTCCTCGGGGGGCTCGACATCGAAAGGGTCCTTCCGGCGCCAGATGGCCCGCAGGATGACGATCCCGATGATCAGCAGCGCTCCACCGAGAGACGTCCAGAAGGGCCATTGTTCCTGCCGAGGCTCTCGAAGACGTGTGTCGGCATGACCCACGACCTCGAAGGCCGGCAGAGAGACGCCGGGCAACGACGCCACGGCGCGGCGAATCGCCGCCGCCTTGCTCTCTCCCAACTCAAGGGCGTGGTAGTAACCGGGCCAAAAACGGCTCGCAGCCGACCGTGACAGCGCGCCCAGCGGGACAATCGCAGCCCCAGCACCGTTCCGGACGGCCTGGAAGCCGGCGCGAACCCGCGATCCCGCCGCGATCGACCATCCGCCCTCGGGGGCCAGGGCCAGGAGATCGCAACCCAGATCCCGACGCAGAACATCGCCAAGTGAAAAGCTGCGTCCCGCAGACTCGGCCGTCTGCGCAGGCAGTTGGAGCAGAAGCCTGTCAATCCCCCGCCCCGAGCACTCCACGGGCAGGGCAAGATGCAGGATCGAAGGAGCTCGGCGATAGCGGGCGTTGATCTCCGGAAGGTCACCGTCGCTGGCTTCAAGCAAGGTCAACGGCTCGACCGGGAGCTGCCCCTCCTCACCGAGTGATGCCACCCACCCGGAGCTCTGGGGAGCCGCGATGACCAGGAATCCTTCGCGCTTCTTCCGGTCGCGCTGCGCCATGCCCGCCGGATCCACGATCAGGCCGAGAGAGGGCACGATGGAGAGCGGGAAGCTCGCTCCGAGCGGCTGCTGGGACGGGCCTTCGATCACCTGCCAGGGCACTCCCACGAGGAAAGCATCCGGTGCGATCAACAGGCCACTATCGGGCATGAGCGAATCGAGTAACCCGCCAAAGAGGGTGGAAAGATCCCCGGGACTCTCGCGCGAAGCCCGAGCCTCCCTCCACCGGTCGAGACGATCGAAGAGCAGCTCTCCGGCAGGCAACTCGGCGAAGCGCATGCCCGCGGCCTCGACCAGCCAGGCGTAGGATTTCGTCTCACCGATCAGGTAGTAGAGCAACGCGGCGTCTCGCGCCGCGAGAGAACGGCGCACGCGGGCCGCGTCGGGAAGGTCTTCGGATGCGTCCTGCGGGCCGGCCACCGCCCCGCGAAGCTGGTCGGCCAACGAGAGGAGTCTGCCAACGCGTGATTCCGGGGCTCTGCGGGACGCGCCAGCCAGATCCAGCGTGAACTCCATGGCGCGGCGCTCAAAAACCGGATCGAGGTAGGTCGCCCGGCCGCCTCGCGGGTCCATGCCAGGCCACGTCTCGAGTGCAGCCAGTGCATGCCGCTGTGCGAGCTGGGCACGACCCTCCCAGCGGGCGAGGAAGGCCCGCTCCATCTCGACCTCGGCGAGCAGACCCAGGCGCCCCGCCCTGCGGGCGCTCGTCGCCGCCTCCGAGAGCAGGGTCGATGCCGCGAGCGGATTTCCCATGCCCCGCTGAACGGCGGCGCTCGCCAGGCCCCAGAGGACAGCGAGTTCCGGATCCGTCTCGCTGGGGCCCACGCGATCGAGGAGACGCCTCGCGTCGGGCTGCCTTTCGAGGATTGTCAGCGTCATCGCTCGCAGCAGGGAACTGGCCTGCCGGCTCTTGGCCGCGCGCGATACGGCATCGAGCTCGCCCAAGAGCACCAGGGCGTCGCCCGCGATCTTCAGATTGCGAGAGCGGATCGCCGCCCAGACGGCGGAGAATCCGGCCTCCACGCGCAGATCCACGCTCAGCGCGGAATCCAGGAGGGCGTCCCGGCGCGCATTGATGAACTCCCGGCGGCTGCGCGGCAAGATGCCTCTCATCGCATTCGCGGCCGTCACGCAGCGGCTCGCCGCGTGCCACTGACGCGGAATCCCGGAGGATGCTGCGAGGCCGGCCTGACACCAGAGCGCTGCGGAGTCCACGTCTCCGGCCCGCAGCAGGATCTCACCCGCACGGATCGCAACCCGAGGGTCGACCTCCCGACGCTCCTCGGGCCCGCGACCCAGGCTCAAGATGTCAAGAGCCCGCCCTGGATCACCGCAGCGGCTCCACCCCTCGGACGCGAGCAGCAGGAGGTCCGGCGTGCTGGACATCTTGGGCTCGAAGTCGTTGAGCAGTCCGATCGCCTCGTCGCAGCGCTGGCTCTGGGCCAGGTCCACGGCACGAGCCGCGGAGAAGGCCGCTTGGGGGTCTCCCCCGTTGGCCACGAGGAAGACCCGCCCGTCCCGATCGATTCCCACCTCCAGCCAGAGGCGCAGCAAGGCCGCCACGAGCGGGGACGAGGCATTTGTCTCATTCCGAAGATCGAGTGTCCTTTCGATCGTGCGACGCGCACGGGCGACCTTCCCCCCGGCGACGTCGACCAGGGCCCGGGCATAGCCCTGCGCGAGCGGCGTCTCCGGCAGACCCTTCCACTGCTCGACTCGACCCACGAGTGCGGCAGAGCCGGCGCGATGGATCTCGCTGGCCACCACATGTTCCACGACGAGTTCGGGCGACTCCAAGCCATCCTGCGCGACAGAAACGTCCAGGCAAAATATTGCAAAT
>JANTFM010000117.1 GCA_024763475.1 Acidobacteriota bacterium
CAAAAGCCTTTGGAGAGAAAGTACGGCAATCAGGCCAGAAAAGAGGGTCTATCCGGGCTGACTTGGGCGTGAAGATAGGGAGAAAGACTCTCGCTCGCCTTGGAGGGCCTTCCGCTGGCAGACCTGTCTCCCGGGCGGAAAGTGCGTACAACAACTCTCTACGTCGCATTCTGGGTGCTGGGGAAGGCCCTCGAGACATTCGAGAAAGAAGCACCATGGATCGCGACGCCCCGGAATCGAGTGAATGGGCGGGAGGCCTGCGCCTTGAAGGAGGCAACGCCGGAAGTGTGCAGCGCCCGAGAGTCCAGCGCCAATCGACCAGCGCCGCCTCTTCCCGGGGACTGATGCCGCGCGTCGCCCGGCCAATCGACCAGGACTGACGTGCCTGGTGCTGCCGCCGATCCCGACCTCGCGCCGGGGAGCCGTTCCTGCGTCAGCGCTGGGACTCGCGGGTCGTCTTGATCGTTGACTAGCGAATGAGTTATCCTTTCGAACGTTCGTTCGGAATCCCAATTCTCTCAGCCACGATGGATGGATCCTCGATGCCCATGGATGACTTTGTCTTTCACCGCCCCCAGAGCTTGCCGGAGGCCTGTGCCCTGCACCAGGAACTCGGCGATGGGGCGTTCTACATCGCGGGGGGCACGGACCTCGTCACCGATCTCAAGAGAGGTGCCAAGACGGCTCGCCACCTGATTTCCCTCAGCGGGCTCGCCGAGCTGCGAGGCATTCGCCGGGACGGCGATCTCGTCCGGATCGGCGCGCTCGCGAGCCACGCCGAGGTCGCGGCGTCGCCCGAGGTGCGCGGGGCCTTTCCCGGCCTGGCCGAGGCTGCCGGCAAGCTCGGCGCCGTACAGATCCGCAATCAAGGGACCATCGGCGGAAACTTCTGTGCTGCCGTGCCCTGTGCGGACACACCGCCGATCTGCGTCGCCGGGGGCCTGCGCCTGCTCCTTTCCGATGGTCGTCGCGATCGCGAGCTGACGGCACAGGAGTTCTTCCTCGGGCCGCGGCAAAGCGCCCTCGAGCCTGGCGAGGTGTTGCGGGAGATCCTCGTCGCGCCGCAGCCGGCGAACGCGGGAGCGAGCTACCAGCGCTTCACGCTGCGCGGAGGGTTGGCCCTCTCGGTGGCCTCGGTGGCCGCCTGGTTGACCCTGGATGATGCGCGCATCGGCACGGCGCGGGTCGCGCTGGGGGCCGTCGCTCCGGTCCCCCTGCTGGTCGAAGAGTGCGCTTCGATCCTCTCGGGCCAGCTGCCGGAGGACGGGGTCCTGTCCGAGGCCGCGGAGGCGTCCGCCAAGGCGGCAAGGCCCATCACCGACATTCGCGGCAGTGAGGAATACCGGCGGGAGATCGTCTCCGTCATGGCTCGGCGCGCGCTGGTCGCGGCGATCGAGCGTGCACGGGGCGCCAAGAGCTACCCTTGGGAGCGTGTCTGATGAAAAGCGAAATCCTGGTGCGGCTGCGGATCAACGGGCAGGAATACGCTGTGGCCGTCAAGACGAGCGCGACGCTGCTGAGCGTCCTGCGCGATCAGCTGGACCTGACCGGCACGAAGAAGGGCTGCGAGATGGGCGACTGCGGTGCCTGCACCGTCCTCGTCGATGGCCAGCCGGTGAACGCCTGTCTCGTCCTGGCGGTCCAGGCCGATGGCGCCGAGATCACCACGGTCGAGGGGCTCGGTCACGGCCGCAACCTGCACCCCCTGCAGCAGTCCTTCATCAAGCATGGAGCGCTGCAGTGCGGCTACTGCACGCCGGGCATGCTGATGTCGTCCAAGGCGCTGATCGACAAGAATCCCGATCCGAGCGATGCGGAGATTCGCGAAGCGCTCGGCGGACACATCTGCCGTTGCGGCACCTATCCGCGTCTCATCACGGCGATCAAGGAGCGTGGCGAGTTCGAAGGAAAAGAGCTGACGACCGAGCCACTCGACGACAAGGAGCGTGACCAGGAGCGTGACCTGAAGATCGTCAGCCACGGTGTGACCCGTTACGACGGCCCGGACAAGGCCTGCGGCCGTGCGAAGTACACGGCGGATCTCAAGCTTCCGGACATGCTGCACGGGAAGATCCTCGGCAGCCCGATCGCTCACGGCCTGATCAAGTCGATCGATGTTCGCCGTGCCCGCGCCCTTCCCGGCGTGCTTGCCGTGATCACCGGTGCCGACGTGACCGATAACTACTACGGCGTCAGTCCCGCGCGCTACGACGAGCAGATTCTTGCCAAGGAGCGCGTGCGCTACATCGGCGACGAGGTTGCCGCCGTTGCGGCCGTCGACGAGGCGACCGCGGAGCGAGCGCTCGAGCTGATCGAGGTCGAGTACGAGGAACTGCCCGCCGTTACCGATCCCTTCGAGGCGCTCGAGCCGGGTGCCCCCGTGATCCATCCAGAGAAGGAACGCTACGCGGGCAATGTCAATACCAAGGTTGAGTGGGACTTCGGCGAGGTGGATAAGGCTTTCGAGGAGGCGCACCTCGTGCGCAGGGAACGCTTCGTGGGCAACAGGACCTACCAGAGCCCGATCGAGCCCCATGCAGCGATGGCCCGTTGGGAGCACCACGGCAACAAGGTGACGGTCTGGAGTTCGACGCAGACGCCGCACTACCTGCACCGGATGCTCTCCCGCACGCTGGAGATCCCGATGGGCAACATCCGGATCATTCGCCCCGCCGTGGGAGGGGGCTTCGGCGTCAAGGCCGAGACGACGCCCCTCGAGTTCTGCTCCGTGCTCCTCGCGAAGGCGACCGGGCGGCCGGTGAAGATGGAGTACTCCCGCAAGGAGATGTACCTCCACTTCCGCGGGCGGCACAAGCAGTTCATGGATCTCGCGATCGCCGTGAGCAAGGAGGGCCGCATCACCGGCGTCAAATCCGACATCGTGCTCGACGGGGGCGCGTACACCTCGTTCGGCGTCATCACGGCCTACTACGCGGGCTCGATGGTGCCGACCCTCTACAAGATCGATAACTACCGCTACACGGGCGTGCGCGTGTTCACGAACCTGCCCGCCTCGGGGGCGTTCCGCGGGCACGGTGTGCCGCATCCGCGCTTCGCCTTCGAGTCGCTGCTCGACATGATCGCCGAGGAATTGGACCTGGATCCCCTCGAAATCCGCAAGCGCAACGCGATGGAGCCGAACACCCGCACCGTCAACGCGCTGGACATCTCCTCCTGCGAGTTCCTGGCGACCCTGGAGCAGGCGGAGCAGGCCTCCGGCTGGAAGGAGAAGAAGGGCAAGCTGCCCCCGGGCAAGGGCATCGGCGTCGGCTGCGGAGGCTTCGTCTCCGGGGCGGGGTATCCGATCTACCGCTCGGACTTCCCGCACTCGAATGCGGTGATCCGCGTTCACGAGGATGCGACGGGCGTGTCCCTGCACATCGCTGCCGCGGAGATCGGCCAGGGCTCCGACACGGTCTTGACCCAGATCGCCGCGGAGGAACTCGGCATCCCCTACGACCAGGTCTGGCTCGTGGACTGCGATACCGTGCTGGCGCCGCTCGACCTGGGGTCCTACTCGAGCCGCGTGACCCTGATGGCGGGCAACGCCGTCAAGATGGCTGCGGCAGAGGTGAAGACGAAGGTGCTCGAGGTCGCGGGGATCCAGCTCGGCTGCGATCCCGGCGGACTCGTGGCGGAGAGCGGCCGGATCTTCCTCAAGGAATATCCCGAGGTCGGGATGGAATGGGCAGAAGCTGGCCGTATCGCGTTCTCGAAGGGTGGGCCGGTCGTCGGTACCGGCCACTACACGCCGCCGAAGAGTCTCGGGGGGGGCTTCAAGGGCAGCACCGTGGGAACCTCGCCAGCCTACAGCTTCTCGACCGCCATCTGCGAGGTGAGTGTCGATCGCGAGACCGGTTACGTTCAGGTCGATCGCTTCACCGACTTCTCCGATGCGGGCACGGTGGTCAACCCCGTCCTCTTCCACGGGCAGGTCGAGGGCTCCATCATCATGGGCATCGGAGAGACCCTGATGGAGGACACGGTGATTGGCGCGAAAGGACAGGTCGTCAACCCGAACCTGCACGACTACCTGGTGCCGACGATCTCCGAGATGCCGGAGGTCCACTCGAGTGCCGTGGAAAGCTACGAACCACGCGGACCCTTCGGTGCGAAGGAGGTCGGTGAGGGCTCGATGCTTCCCGTCACGGGTGCGATCACGAACGCGATCTACGACGCCTGCGGGGCTCGTATCACCTCGCTGCCGATCACGCCGGAGAAGGTCCTGCGCGCGATCAAGGAGCGGGACGCGGAGGAGGGTGGAACGAAGTGAGTGCGGGCGCCCCAGGCTCCGAGAAGCCCAAGACCGAGCAGAAGCTCGAGCGTCTGCTCGAGGCGGCGGCCCTGCTGATGGCGCGCCAGGGTTTCAGTCAGACGACGATTCGCGACGTGGCGCGGGAGAGCGGATTCAGCCTCGCGGGCATGTACTACTACTTCACGAGCAAGGAGGACCTGCTCTACCAGATTCAGCACCGCACCTTCTCGCGTCTGCTGGCCGAGCAGGAGGAACAGGTCGCGGGTGCGATCATGCCCGCCGCCCGGCTCGAGGCGCTGATTCGACACCACCTGTTGTTTTTCACGCGTCACGCCGCAGAGCTGAAGGTCTGCACCTTCGAACTCGAGTCCCTCAATGGCGAGCCCTACCAGGCGATCGAGAGGCTCAGGAAGCGCTACTACCGGCTGGTGGCGGGAATCGTCGCCGAGACTCTCGGCATCGACGCCCGGGATGCCATGTCGCATCCGAGCGTGCGTCATCTCACGCTCTTCATCTTCGGTATGTTGAACTGGGTCTTCATGTGGTACCAGGACGATCGCGACGTGAGTGCTGAGGATCTGGCGGGGGAGATGTCCCACTTCGTCCTGAGCGGGATCGAGGCCAGACGGCGGGAGCTGGAAGGACGATGAACTCTCCCTGCGCAGCGATCACCGCCGCCGGCGCTTCGTCCCGCATGGGACAGCCGAAGGCATTGCTCCAGTGGCAGGGCCGCAGCCTGCTCGCCACGATGGTCCGCTCTCTCCGGGCGGCCGGATTCGACGAGATCGTGATCATCCTTGGCGCCCACGCCGAAGCGATCGCCAGGGAGGCACAGCGCCTCGACGTCTCCACTCTCTTCAATGAGCGGCACGCCAGCGGGCGCTTCAGCTCCGTGAGGGCCGCTGCGCTTCGGGCCTGCCCCGAGTCGCTGCTCCTGTGGCCCGTGGACTGCCCCGGAGTGAGCGTGTCGACGCTTCGTGCGCTGCGGCGGGAGGCTCTGGTCCAGCCCGGCGCGAACATCATCCCGCGCTACGAGACTCGAGGCGGGCATCCCGTCCTGCTCTCCGCCCCCACGGTCGAGGCGCTAAGCCGTGGAGGCGACGACGATAACCTGCGCAGCTACCTGCGCGGGGAGACCTCCTCTCGCGTGGATCTGGCGGTCGATGATCCCGCGGTATGCGACAACCTCAATACGCCGGAAGACTACCGGCGCTTCCTCAGCTTGCGAGGCGCGCAGGCGCAGCAGGAGGCCGAGAGCTTGCGAAGTGTGCAGGCGCAGGAGGGAGCCGAGAGCTTGCGAAGTGTGCAGGCGCAGGAGGAAGCCAGGAGCTTGCGAAGTGTGCAGGCGCAGCAGGAGGCCGAGAGCTTGCGAAGTGTGCAGGCGCAGGAGGGAGCCGAGAGATTGGGAAGCGTTCGAGTGCAGAAAGGAGCCGAGTGATGTCCGGAGGGGAAACGCGTGACCCTCTCGTAGCCATCGGAGATGCCCACGAGAGGGCGGGACTGGAAGCCCACGCGGAGTTTCTGCGCCTGGGCGAGGCCGGCGAGGCTGCGGCCCTGGTGACCGTCATCGGTGCCGCGGGTTCCGCTCCGCGAGGCATGGGGGCCGCGATGGCGGTGCGGGCCGACGGGAGCATCGTCGGCACGGTGGGCGGCGGCCAGCTCGAGATGCTGGTGATCGAGCATGCCCTCGAGGCGATCGCAGACTCCCGTCCCCGGCGCTATCGCTACGACTTCTCCGGCGGGCCCGAGCAGAATCTCGACAAGGCCTGCATGGGTCAGAGCGAGTTCTATATCCAGCCCTGCGGCAGGAGGCCGCGGCTCTATATCTGCGGCGCGGGCCACATCGGTGCGGCGCTTGCACCGATGGCGCAGCAGGCCGGTTTCCTGGTGAGCCTCATCGATGACCGCGAGGGCTATCCCGCGCCAGCCGCGTGCACGGGCGGTATCCGCGGCCTCAACGCTCCCTTTGTCGAGGCGATCGAATCGCTGGCCTTCGACGAAACGACCTCGGTGGTCGTCGTAACCTACGGCCACCTGCAGGACGAGGCGGTGCTGCGCGCCTGCCTGCACAAGCCCTGGGGCTACCTCGGCATGATCGGGAGCAAGGCCAAGGTGGCGAGGACCTTCCGCGCGCTCGACGTGGACGAGGCCAGCCACGCGCAGCTCGCACGGGTTCACGCGCCGATCGGACTCGACATCGGCGGGCGTGCTCCCGGTGAGATCGCGGTCGGTGTGGCCGCGGAGTTGATCGCGGTGCGCTACGGCCGCGAGGGCTTGCCCCAGATGCGCGAACGCATGACGTCGCGCAACGCGGGGAAGGACTCCTGATGGGCGGACTCGGAGACAAGCTCGCAGTGGTCACCGGCGGAGGAATGAACGCCCGATGCGCGGACTCGGAGACAAGGCCGCAGTGGTCACCGACGGGAGGATAGAAGCCTGATGTACGGACTCGAAGGCAAAGTTGTCGTGGTCACCGGCGGAGGAAAGGAAGCCTGATGTACGGATTCGAAGACAATGTCGCAGTGGTGACCGGCGGGAGGATGGAAGCCTGATGTACGGACTCGAAGGCAAGGTCGCGGTGGTTACCGGAGCGGGCCGGGGCATCGGGGCGGCGATCGCCCGCGAGCTGGCGCAGGCGAAATGTGCGCTCGCCGTGCTCGACCGGCCTGGCGATGAGGCCAGCGCACAGCTGGTGCAGGAACTCGGTGCGGTGGGGACGAAGGCTCTTCTCGTTGCCGCCGATGTGCGGGACTTTGCGCGGGCCGAAGCTGCCTTGGCAGAAATCCACGAGACTCTGGGCGGCCTCGACATCCTCGTCTGCAACGCCGGGATCACCCGGGACGGGGCGTCCTGGAAGATGCCGGAGGCTGCGTGGGACGCGGTGCTGGACGTCAATCTCAAGGGTGTCTTCAACTACAACCGTGCGGCGGCGGCTGTCTTCAAGGCTCAGGGTTCCGGCAAGATCGTGAACATCTCCTCGATCAACGGGCTGCGCGGGAAGTTCGGCCAGGTCAACTACGCGGCCTCCAAGGGTGGCGTGATCGCCCTGACCAAGACGATGGCCCGTGAGCTGGGGAAGTTCAGCGTCAACGTCAACAGCGTGGCCCCCGGCATGGTCCTCACCGAGATGGCCGAGGAGATCCCCGAGGCGTTCCTCGAGAAGGCGCGCGCGGAAACCGTGCTCGGACGTCTTGCGGAGCCCGTGGATGTCGCGCGGGTCGTGGCCTTCCTCTGCTCGGAGCTGGCACGGCACATCACCGGCGAGGTGATCCGCGTCGACGGGGGTCAGTACATATGAGGCGGGTCGCTGTCATCGGGACGGGTCACGGGCGCTTCGGCGTGCGCAAGGATGCCACGGTGCAGGAACTCGCGTTCGAGGCCTACCGGGAGGCTGTCGACGAAGCCGCGATCGACCCTGCCGAGATCGGCGCAACCTGGGTTGCGTCCGTCCCCGAGTATCAGAAGCAGCGCTCTCTCGCCGGCGTGATCCAGGAGTACCTGGGTCTCAATCCCCGGCCGGTGTGGTTGACCGAGGCCGCCTGCGCGTCGGGTTCGGCCGCGCTGCACACGGCGTGGACCGCGGTCGCCGCCGGGCTCTACGACCTGGTTGCCGTCGTCGGCTGCCAGAAGATGACCGAGCTCGAGACGGCGGAGATTCTCGCGCTGATGGGGCGGGTGGGCGACGTGCAGTGGGAGTCCGTCTTCGGGTCGACTTTCCCGGCCTACTACGCTCTCTTCGCCCGGCAGCACATGGCTCGCTACGGGACGACGCGCGAGCAGCTCGCCGCCGTCGCGGTGAAGAATCACTACTACGGCGCGCGCAACGGGAAGGCGATGTTCCAGAAGGAGGCGAGCCTCGAGAAGGTGCTCAGCTCCGCCCCCGTCGCCGATCCGCTGCGGGTCTTCGACTGCTGCGCCAACGCGGACGGGGCGGCCTGCCTACTGCTGGCGTCCGCGGAGCGTGCGAAGAGCCTGGGCGGTGAGGTCGTCTGGCTGGACGGCCTGGGAAGCGCGAGTGCGCCGATGAGCGTGCTCCGGCGGGAGGATCTGTGCAGCCTGCCGTCGGCGGTGGAGGCGTCCCGCCAGGCCTACGCCATGGCAGGTGCAGGCCCCGAGGCCGTGAAGGTTGCCGAGGTGCACGATTGTTTCACCATCGCCGAGATTCTCGCTCTCGAAGACCTCGGCTTCTGCGCGCCGGGCGAGGGTGGGCCGTTCACCCTGGCAGGGGAAACCCGCACGGGCGGCCGCATCCCGGTCAACGTGGATGGCGGGTTGAAGGCCAAGGGGCACCCGATCGGGACGACGGGCGTCTCGATGGCGGTGGAGATCGTGCGGCAGCTGCGCGGCGCGTGTGGTGAGCGGCAGGTCGCCGGGGCGGATCTCGGGCTGACTCACAACGTCGGAGGCATCGGCCAGTACTGTTTCGTCAATCTGTTCCGCAGGGAGTAGCCATGTTCGATCGATTCGGCATGATCACGTTGACACGTTTCAGCAAGGTCGGGGGCATCGTGGACGAGTTGCTGGCCGGGCGTTTCGTCGCGTCGCGCTGCACGCGTTGTGGCGCGCGGAGTTTTCCGCCCCGGGCGGACTGTAGCGAGTGCCGCTCCGGAGAGTTCGAGTTCGTGGAGATTTCGCGCCGTGCGCGCCTGCTCAGCTACACGACGATCCACGCGGCGCCGACGGGTTTCGAAGATCAGGTGCCCTACACCCTGGGGGTTGTCGAACTGGAGGCCGGCGGCCGGGCGATGGCGTGCTACGGCGAGACCCTCCCCGTGGATAGCGAACTCGGCACGCCGGTGTCCGTCGTGCCCTGCGTGCGGGGGAAGGGCGACGGCCTGCGGGCTTATTACACGCTGGAAAGACGCGAGGAGGAGGCGGACGGATGAACGATTCTTACAAGACCATCAAGCTGGAGCTGCGGAAGGATGTGGCCTATCTCACGCTCTCGTCTCCGCCGCTCAACGTGCTCAGCGGAGCGATGATGGACGAGATCACGGCCGCGCTCGGGGTTGTCGCTTCGGATCGAACGCTCAAGGCGCTGGCGGTCACCGCAGAGGGCAAGGCGTTCAGTGCAGGCGCCGACGTCGGGGAACACAAGCCGGAGGCCGCGCCGGAGATGATCGGCGCGTTCAGCCGGATGTTCCGCGCCTTTGGCGCGCTCGAAGTGCCCGTGGTGATGGCGGTGGATGGTGCGGCGCTCGGCGCGGGTTTCGAACTGGTGATGATGGCGGATGTGCTGATTGCTTCCGAACGGGCGACCTTCGGCCAGCCGGAGATCCTGCTGGGCTTCTTCGCACCGGTCGGCGTCGCCTGGCTGCCGGCGCTGGTGGGACAGGCGCGGGCGCTCGAGATCACCTGCTCGGGCCGGAGCTACCCGGCGGAGCAGATGCGCGCGTGGGGTCTCGTTTCCCGGGTCGTCTCCAGTGAGACGCTCGAGGAGGAGCTCGAGAAGACCCTGAAGGATTTCCGCAAGGCCAGCCCGTTGGTGATGCGCCTGAACGTCCGGATGGTCAAGCGCTTGGCGGGGCGTCCTTTCGAAGAAGCCCGCCTCGAGGCAGAGAAGGTGTTCCTCGAGGAGCTGATGGCCACCGAGGACGTGCAGGAGGGGATTGCCTCGTTCTTCGAGAAGCGGCGTCCCGAATGGAAGAATCGCTAGGCGGACTGGCGGCGGCGAGCCGCAGGAGCTCCGAATGAGGATCCTTGTTGTAGGTGCTGGCGCGCTCGGAGGCCTGGTGGGTGCCCACCTGAGCCAGGCTGGTGAAGACACGATCATGATCGAGATCAACCAGGCTCGGGCCCGCCTGATCTCGACCACGGGTCTCATCCTCTCCGAAGGCCGCAAGGAGCGTTGCGTGCCGCTCAATGTCGTCACGTCGCTCGAAGGTATCGACCCCGTCGACCTGGTCTTCGTTTCCGTCAAGAGCTACCAGACCGAGGCTGCGGTGCGGGGCTGCATGAGCGTGATCGGGGACCAGACCCGGGTCCTCTCGCTGCAGAACGGCATCGGCAACACGGAGACGATGGCCGGGATCGTCGGGCCGGAGCGGGTGCTCTCGGGAATCACCTACCACAGCATCCAGCACGTGGGACCGAACCGCCTGCGCTACCGCAAGGGCATCAAGCCGATCCAGATCGCGCCCTTCGATGGCAAGATCACGCCGGAGATCGAATCGATCGGCGAGGTCTTCCGCAAGGCCGGTCTCGACACCGAGGTTGCGCGCAACGTCGATCATGCGACCTGGCAGAAGCTGCTGCACAACGCCGTGGTCAACCCGGTCTCCGCGGTGACCGGCCTGACCTGCCGCGAGCTCCTGGCCGACGAGGACCTGATGGCCTTCATGCGCAAGCTCTGCATGGAGATCGTTGCCGTCATGAGAGCCCGGGGCATCCCCATCGTTGATGAGGAGGACCCCTTCCGCCCCGTCATCGGCTCGCTCAACGCCCTCGGGAAGAACCGGCCCTCGATGTGGCAGGACCTGGCCCGCGGGACACGCACGGAGATCGATGCGATCAACGGCGCGATCTGCGTCGAGGCCGTAAGACACGGCCTCGAGGCGGAGCACAACTGGGGCCTCGTGCGTTTCATCCACTCCCGCGAGCGGCAGAAGATTCTCCGCAAGGAGGAAATTTCCAAGACCGTCGAGGAGAGCAAGAAAGGCGGGTCGCCGAGCGCGCAGCTGCGCACGACCGGCATGGCCGTGGGCGGGGGCATGCCCTCGGGCCGCGTACCCCTCGAGACGGCGGGCAAGCTCAAGGACATGGTGCGTGCCTATTTCGCTGACCTTCAGG
>JANTFM010000118.1 GCA_024763475.1 Acidobacteriota bacterium
CCAGGCGATTGAAGAAGAAGGGATCGGGCCCCGACACGCTCGCATCGACGAAGATCACCACCTCGTGTTTCGCCACCTCGGCGGCGTCTTCCACCGAGAGCTGGTAGTTCGAGTCGACGACCACGCCCGAAAGACGCATTTTCGCGAGCGCCTCGACGAAGGCGGGACCGAGGCCGTCGTCCAGGCGGCCCGGGTTGCCGTAGCCGTAGACCAGCACGCTGGGAGCGTGCCCGCTCATCCCTTCTTCCTCTCGTCGAGCAGCCGGCCCTCGTGATCCATCAGCTGAAGACTCAGGGGCATCTGTCCCATCGCGTGGGTCGCGCAGGAAAGACAGGGATCGTAGGCCCGAATCGCCACCTCGACCCGGTTGAGCAGGCCCTCGGTGATCTCCACCCCGGACAGATGGTCCTTGGCGACCTTCTCGACGGCGAGATTCATCGGCGTGTTGTTGTGGGTCGTCGAGACGATCAGGTTGGCCATGGTGACCTGGTCGTCCTCGTTGACCCGGTAGTGGTGAATCAGGGTGCCCCGGGGCGCCTCGATGATCCCGACAGCTTCCTCGCGGCGCTCGCCGTGGGCCATCAGCTCACTGCCCTGCAAGTCCGGGTCATCGAGCAGCTCCCGGATCTTCTCGGCCGAGTGGAGGGTCTCGATCATTCGGGCCCAGTGATAGGCCATCGAGATCTGGTTCGGCTGACCGCCAGTGAGGGCCGCAAACTCGCGGCGCTCGTCTTCTGCCAGCGGCGTATCGATCCTGTCGCAGGCGTTCAAGCGGGCGAGCGGCCCGACCCGGTACCAGCCCTTGTCCGGGCCGAGGCTCTTGATGAAGGGGAACTTCATGTAGGACCAGCTGCGGACCTCTTCGGTGATGTGGTCCATGTAACGCTGGTTGTCGACCTGGTCGAAGATCTTCACCCCGTCCGCATCGATGCAGCGCAAGCGACCATCGTAGAGGTCCATTTCCCCCTCGGGACCGACGAGGCTCATGTGGCTCGAGTCGAAGGAGCCGAAGTCCTTGAGCGTAGCGAGGTGCTCCGCCGTGTAGTCCTTCGCGATCTTCAGCGCCGCCTGGGACCAGGCGACCATCTTGTCCGCGTCGGCTCTCAGGAACTCCCGCTCCTTGAGGGAGAGATTCTTGTTGATCCCGCCGGGAATCGCCCCGGTCCCATGGATCTTCTTCCCGGAGGTGCAGCGAATGACCTCCTGGCCGAACTTGCGCATCATCACGCCCTGCACCGCCAGCTCCGGGAAGCTCTTTGCCACACCGATCACGTTGCGAATGACGGGGTCGGCATCGAAGCCGAAGAGGAGGTCGGGCGAGACGAGGTGAAAGAAGTGCAGCGAGTGGGACTGGAAGGTCTGGCCGTAGTGCATCAGGCGCCGCATCTTCTCCGCGGTCGGCGTCAGCCGGTCCACACCAACGATAAGGTCCATCGCCTTGACGGCGGCGAGATGATGGCTCACCGGGCAGATGCCGCACAGACGCTGCACAAGGACCGGGGCCTCCCAGTAGGGACGTCCCTGGATGAAGCGTTCGAAGCCGCGGAACTCCACGATGTGCAGGCGGGCCTGCTGAACCTTGCGCTCCTCGTCGAGCAGGATCGTGACCTTACCGTGTCCCTCGACGCGGGTGACCGGCTCGATGACGATCCTTTGGCTGGTGTTTTCGTGGTTCATGTCGTGTCTCCGGCTAGTCGTACTTGATCAGCTCGTAGGGCAGGTCGAGGGGTTTATTGCTCAGCAGAGCCACGAGGGCTTCCCAGATCGTGTCCGCGGGGGGCGGGCATCCCGGCAGGTGGTAGTCGATGCGAACGACCTCGTGAGCCGGGTAGACCCGGTTGAGAAGCAGGGGGATCTCGGGATCGTTCGGCACCTCCCCGCTCGGGTTGTACACGGTCGGGCCGTTGATGTAGGCCTCATCCAGGCACTCCTGCAAGGGGATGGTGTTCCTCATCGCCGGGATGCCCCCCATGATGGCGCAGTCGCCGAACGAGATCAGGATCTCGCAGTGCTCACGGAAGGACTTCAACACCTCGACGTTCTCCTCGTTGCAGCACCCTCCCTCGACCAGGCCCACGAGACAGCGCCCGCTGAAGGTCTTGATGTCGTCGATGGGAGACTTGTCGAAATCCACGAGCTCGATCAACTCGAGGATGCGCTCGTCGATATCCAGCAGAGACATGTGACAGCCGAAACAACCCGCCAGCGATGTCGTCGCGATCTTGGCTTTGCCCATGGTCGTCCTCACTCGGCCGCAGCGGTGCGGCGCTTCTCGATATCACTGCCGATGGGTTCGTGATCGTAGCGGCGCTCACCCACCGGGACCCTGTACGCCGTGCGCTTCTTGAGGATGGCTCCGACCGGGCAGGCCGCGACCGCCTCGTCCGTCACCGCGACCTTGGTCTCCGCGAGAGCAGCTTCGGCGTTGACCTGCACACGCTTTGCCGGACCCCGGCCAACGAAACCGAAGACGTGCTTGCCGTCCTTCTCCCGGGAGGCACGAACGCAGCGCCCGCAGAGAACACAGCGGTTGCGATCGATGAAGATGTCGTCGTGGGACGCGTCCAGATCCCGCTCGGGGAACAGGTAGGGGTAGCGCGGTGCGGCGATGCCGAAGCGGTAGGCCAGTCCCTGGAGTTCGCAGTCGCCGCTGCGCTCGCAGAACATGCAGAAGTGGTTGCCTTCGACGAAGAGCATCTCGACGAGGCTCTTACGGATCTCCGTGACCCGTTCGGACGCGTTCTCGACGATCATCCCCGGAGCCGCCGGCTGGGTGCAGGCCGCCATCGCCCGCCCATTGACCATGCAGGTACAGACGCGGCAGCTGCCGAAGGGCGTCAGGCCCTTGAGGTGACATAGGCGCGGAATGTAGACACCCGCTTCTTCCGCAGCCTCGAGAATCGTCTGCCCGAAGCAGCCTTCGATTTCCTTGTCATCGATGACGAAGGTGAATGTCTCGCTCATGCCGTCGCCCCCTTCTCCTGGCTGTTCTGCCGGCCGTCTTCCCGGCGGAAGTGCAACGAGTCCCGCCCGGTGATCCCTCGCGACTCTTCCAGCGCGCCCTGGATGTCGAAGGTCGCGAGGAGGCTCTCGTCGGGGCTCTTGAGCCGGGCCTCGTAGAGCGGGCGGAAGTTCTCGAGCGTCGAGAGGATCGGGTTGGGGGAGGTCTGACCCAGGCCGCAGCGGCTGGCCGTCCGCACGGTCTCGCCCAGGCGCTCCAGGTAGTCGAGATCGCTGGCGTCCGCCAGGCCGGCCCGCACCTTGTCCAGGCGTTCCTTGAGCAGGACGTTGCCGACGCGACAGGGCGTGCAATAGCCGCAGCTCTCGTCAATGAAGAAGTCCATGAACCCGCTCGCCACCTCGAGGAGGTCCCGCTCTGGACCGAAGACCATGATCGAGCCCCCGGTGGCAAGATCGTCGAAGCAGAACTCCCGGTCGAAGTCCGCGGGACCAACCATCTTGCCGGAGGGTCCACCCACCTGGACGCCGACGGCGTCCCCGGCCCCAACGAGTTCGAGAAGCTCACCGAGCGTCGTCCCGAAGGGCAGCTCGTAGATCCCTGGCGAGCGACAATCACCCGAGACCGAAAAGAGCTTCGTCCCCGAGCTGCACTCACTGCCGAGTTGGGCGAACCAACCCGCTCCGTTGTCCATGATCCGTGCCACGCAGCAGAGGGTCTCGACGTTGTTCACCGAACTCGGACAACCCTTGTAGCCCTTCTGCGCCGGGAAAGGAGGCCTGTTCTTCGGATCCCCGCGCAACCCTTCTGCCGAGGAGATCAGCGCCGTCTCTTCCCCGCAGATGTAGGCGCCGGCACCGAGCTGGATCCTGATATCGAAAGCAAAACCCTCCTTGCCGCAGATGTGTGCACCGAGCAGCCCCTTCTCGCGGCGAGTGTCGAGCACCTCCTCGAGCATTGATCTGAGATAGGCGTACTCCGCCCGCAGGTAGAGAATCCCCTTCTCGGCTCCGATGGCGTACCCGGCGATCGTCATGCCCTCGAAGAGCAGGTGCGGCCTCTCGGTCAGGATCACGCGATCCTTGAAGGTACCGGGCTCGCCTTCGTCCGCGTTGCAGATGATGTAACGCGTGTCGCCTTCGGCGGTCCTCGTGAACTGCCACTTCATTCCCGTCGGGAATCCCGCACCGCCACGCCCGCGCAAGCGAGCCGTCTTGACCGCCCGAACGACTTCCGCCGGCGAGAGGGCCACCGACTTGCGGATCGCCGATCCCTTTTCCATTTCCGCGAGAATGACGGGACCTGCCTGGCGAATGTTGTTCACCACCATCGCGCGCACGCGCTCGTGGGCGTTGTTCCCGTCGCCGAAGGTTCGCACCAGGCGCTGCGGATCGCCATGCTTGCGCAGTTCCCGGACCAGGTCCCGGGCAGCATCCGTCGCGAGCTGCGTCACGATGACGTTGCCGACCAGCGCAGCGGGCGCCTGATCCGACATGCCGATGCAGGCGGTCCACTCGAGCGAGATCAGACCGTCCTCCGTCGTCTCCCCGAAGCGGATGCCGAGTTCGTCCTCCAGCACCTTGCCGACTCTCTCGGCCCCCTGCATCCGATCGATGACGTCTCCGCAGAGGCGAATGACGATGCGGCCCTGGGGTTCCTCGGAGAAAAACGCGTAGAACGAAACGACGCCCTCCACCTCGACCCGCTGCTGTCCCAGCTCCTCCGCGATCAGGTCGAGAGCCGCGCCCGAGACCTGTCCTTCGCGCACTTGCACCTGCCTGACAATGTCCAGCAAGCGGCCCGCATCCCGATCATGGGCCTGGCAGATCGCTCTGACGCTGCGTTCGAGTTCGTGATCCTGGCTCATTGGCGACCCCGTTTCACGCCGCTGCAGCCGTGGCGTGATTCTTGTAATGACTCTCCCGAGTCCCTCTACAAGGCCATTATATCGAGAGAGTTGTCACAATTCCACAATTGTGCCAAAAATCACAATTAAATTTTCGCGGGGCTCCGCCCAGGCGCTGCCGGATTCAGGTCGCGCAAGGGATATCTTGATAACATTCTATATGACAGTAGTTAAGCGACAGACTACGGGATCGTTACGCTCCCCTGACGGAAGGACACGAGCGTCTCCGAAGCCCTCATTCGACGTTGCTGCTCGCGATGATCGAGTGGGGTCCTGTGGCAGGTCGCACAACGGAAGAGATCCGGCCTCTTGAGCTCCACCCGCTTGGCCTCGCGCTCGTGACACGCGATGCACAACTCGTGCAACGACTTACGCAGACCTGGCGCGTCCAAGTGAGTGAACTCCCGAACCTGACTGTTGGCCGTCATCATGTCTTTCTGGTGGCACTCGGAACAGGCCTTGGCCGTCGCGCCCATATGGGGCTGACCCTCGGCATGACACGCTGTACACGACGCGTTGCCCGTCGCGAGGAGCGCGATGTGCTGACCGTGGTCGAAGATCCTCGTCTCAAGGTACATGTCGGCGTGGCATTCCGAGCAGGGCGTGCCTTCATCCGCAGGCTTGTGCAAGTGGTGACAGACGAAGCATTGCTGCGTTCCGATCCGGTCGACATGCGCCTTGTGCGGAAAGTCGACCGTGCCGATCGGGTACCCGATCTTCAAGAGCTCCTGTCCCCCCCGCGCGCGCGTCACGGGCGAGCTTTCTACAAGAGTGTTCCAGGGCGTCATCGTGAAGCCGAGGGCCATCGCCGTGAAGAAAAGGAAGGAGTAGACCCGCCGTGGGCAGAAGTTTGAATCGCCGAGCCAGACCCGGGAAACATGATCGAAGTGCGGGAGCTCGAAGAGCTGGAGCTTCTTGAACTGATCCTCCTCGTCCTTGAAGTCCGGTTCTACGGGGAAATGCTCATGGATGAAGAAGAAGATCAGCGCGAAACCAGCCACGATACCGAAGGAGACACTGAACTCCGTCCAAGTCGGGAAGTAGTTGCTTCCGGTGGACCATATCTGCGCCAGGCCCGAAGCATTGATCCGATTCAGCAGGAAGCCGGACACGCAGATCCCGGCGGCGCCGAAGAGGAGCCCCGGCACTCGTCTGAGCGCCGGAATGGAGAAGACGATCAGCGGAAGGATGCAGGAGAGCGTGATCTCGAACAGAAAGAGTCCCCCCTCTCTCGTGCCATCGAAGGCCGCGGCGATCTTGTCCTGGCGCCAGAGATCGAAGATCCGGAACCCGAGATAGAAGCTCAATGCCCCGACGGCGAAACGCGACAGACCCTCGAGCATCTCCTTGTGGGGCTTCCGCTCGTAGAGCCACGCCGTGAGCGAGGACTCGAAGATGGACATCGCGAGCCCGAGGCAGATCGCGGACACGAAGAAGATCTCGGGCAGGAGCGAGGTGTACCACAGCTCGTGCAAGCGGAAGGGCATGATCAGCAGCAACGATCCCAACGAGGACTGGTGCAAGGTCGAGAGCATGATGCCCAGAATGATCAATGGCAGTTGAAGCCGGAGCAGGAAGCGGTACAGGCGCGAGAAACGCGTTCGTTCGAAGAATACGGGCGAGAATTCCAGGACGAGCACGGTGAGGTAGAGCATCACGCACCAGGCCACCTCGAAGAGCGGGGAGTGCGGATTCCAGTACACCGTCGGCCGCCAGATATTCCACGGCAAGCCAAGGTCATAGAGCAGGCCGACCGCGACGGCGGCGTAGCCCAGCATCGCCGTCAGGATCGCGGGTCGCGCCGCATGATGGTACTTGCGCCGCTGGAAGATATGCGCGATGGCGGCCACGACGAATCCGCCGGCCGCGAGGGCGACACCGCCCATGACGTCGAACCCGACCCACAGGCCCCAGGGCGTCGTGTCGGAGAGAGCCGTGGTCGTCCCCAACCCTCGTGTGAAGCGCACGATCGTCGTCGCCGCAGCCAGTCCCACGATGAACCAGAGGATGCCCTTGAAGACCTGGATGCGCCTACTCATGGTCCGCGCCTCCACCCTGCAGCTCGCTTTCCTTCTGTCGCCGGATCCGGCGATCGACGACCCACCACACTCCGGTCATCAACGCGCCCATGCCCACGAACTCCGCGGGCACCTTGCGCAGGGCGTGCCAGGTCCTTTCGGGAAGCGGGGAATCCCCGCCGGGCTGGGAAAGCTCCTGCCACGCGAGGAACGAGAGGTCCACGTGAGATATGTAAAGCACGTTCGAGCCGCCGATCTCCTTCTCGCCCCAGATGTGGTCGATGTAGCGGCCGGGCTCTGCGGCAATGCGCCGCCGGGCCTCGGCGAGCATCTCGTCCCGGGTACCGAAAGAAGTGGCCTCCTTGGGACACGCCGAGACGCAGCCGGGCTTGTCGATCTCACCGGCCAGGATCTTCTCATAGCACATCACGCACTTGCGTACGCGGGGCACGACCGAATCCCATTCGTAGCGCGGGATGCCGTAGGGGCAGGCCATCATGCAGTAGCGGCAGCCCATGCAGATGTCGCTGTCATAGACGACGGGCCCTTCCGCCGTCTTCTGCAACGCGCCGACCGGGCAGACCGAGACGCACGCGGGCTCGATGCAGTGGCGGCACTGCTTGCGCACCGTGGCGCCGCTCTCTGTTCGGATAATGGTCGTCCAGCGATTCGCGTTGAGACGATCAGAGGAGCTTCCCACGCGGGGAGCGCTATCCTCCACCGGAAGCTCGTTGACACGCTTGCAACCGGCAACACACTCCTCGCAACCGATACAACGCGTCACGTCGTTCAGAATACAGGGTTGCTTGATCATACTCCCTGACCCTCCTTGCCCAAGGTCACCCGAACGCGCTCACCGGAGCCCGGAACGAAGCGCCAACCAAGTTCAGTAGAACCCTGGCTGACCCAGAAAAGCACGATGTGCACGAGCTTGGAGAACGGCACCAGCACGAGCAGAAGTTCGGCGGACAAGAGATGCACGAGGTAGATCGCGCGCAGGTCCACGGGACACCATGCCGGGTGGGCAGCCAACCAGCCGCTGATGAAGGGAGCGGCGCAGAGCAAGGGCAGCAGCCAGTCCTGGGGTTTGCTCATCTCCCGCGACGCGCGATGGGTCATGCGGCCAAAGAGCAGGCCCGCGATCGCCAGGAGGGTGAGCCCCGTCAGCCAGTCCGCCGCCACCTGGGGTAGTTGCGGCCAGCTGATCCCGAACGATTCCTTGAAGATGGCCACATGCCCGGCCAGGCACACGGGAACGAGGATGACTCCGACATGAAAGAGAAAAGAGGTGAAGTTGTAGAGACGCCGTTCCAGGACTCTCAGGTAACGCCAGGGGAGCAGCCACGCGAGATTGCGCCGCAGCGTCAGGCTCCAGGGGATGAAGTGGTCTCCCGCGCGGGACCAGGCCCAGCCCAGTTCCCAGATCTGAAGCAGGACGGCCCGCAACAACCCGAGCGCCATCAGCAGCAGCGAGAACTTGAGCAAGGGACCGCGAGCGAGTTCGAGCAGGTTGTCTAGCATCAGGAGGTCTCCAGCACGATCGCTTTGTAGATCAGGTCATGCAGGCCGACGACCTCCATGTCGAGATCGTGGTCCTGGATCAGTTCCTTGAGCTGCTTCTTACAGTTCGCGCACGGCGCCACCAGGAACTTGGCGCCGGTCGCGGCGAGTTGTTCGGCCTTCTTGACCCCGGTGACTCCCGTGCGATAGCCACGGATCTCGTCAACGGAGACCGATCCGCCACCACCGCCACAGCAGAGGTTCTGCGACCCATTGGGCGTCATCTCGACGTAGTTCTTGCAGAACGAGCGCAGGATCTCTCGCGGCTCGTTGACGATCCAGCCGGTGCGCGCAAGGTTGCAGGGGTCGTGGTAGGTCACCTTCTCCGTGATCACGTCAGGGTTCAGCTTGAAAGCACCTTCCTTGAACTTGCGGTAGGTGTACTCGATGATGTTGTAGACCGGAGGTGCTTTATCTCCGCCCCCGTAGGTCCTGATGAAGGCTTTCGCGCTCCTCGAGGCATGGCCGCACTCGCCGATGAGGATCGCCTTGGCCCGGAGGCGTTGGGCCTCGTCGATTTCCTTGCGAAGGATACGCTCGAGCAGCCAGTCGCTGTAGAAGAGTCCATAGTTGATCCCGTCCAGGTATTGGCTACCGATCGTCCACTTGTCCTGGTCGCCGACCGCGTTGATCAGTGTGGCGATTCCCATCAGGGTATCGGCTTCCATGATGTAGTCGCTGACGGCCGGGAAGAAGATGTAGTCCCGGTCCTCCTGGTCCACCGGAATCTCCACCTTGAGAGCCTTCTCTTCCTCGATCTCCTCGGCAAGAAATTCGATGGTGTCGGCGATCGCCGGAAAGGGAATCGCCGAGGTGTTCCCGGTCTTGCCCTCGAGCTGCTCCCTGACGGAGATGACCAAGGCACGCGGAACGAGTCCGAGCTCGGAGAGGATGTAGCGTGCGAGGTGGGTGACCAGGCCGTGGTCGATTCCAAGTGGGCACTCGAGGGTGCAGCGCCTGCAGGCCGTGCAATGGTAGTAGGTCTCCGCCATCTCCAGAATGGAGTCATTGGTCAACGGCTCGAAGCCCCTCAAGCGCCCTTCGAGGACACCTCGCAGCGTGAAATGCCTGCGGTAGACATCGATCAGCAAATGCGATCGATAGCAGGGAACGTCCTCGGGAGCCCCGGTGTGCTGGTAGATCTGACAGGACGGAGCGCAGTTCGCACAGCGAGCAGTGACCCGAGAGTAGTTGTCGATCACCTGCCGGTAGTTCGAGTGCTTCAGGATGGCCGCGAAGACCTCCAGGAAGCGCGCCGGCATATCCCCGGTGTAGACCTCGTCCTTCTCGATGTTGTAGCTGAGCCGCTCCTGCATTTGCTCCGGTGTCAGGGCTCCAGCACTCTCGTCAGGTTGCATCTGTCCTCCAGCGTCTGCGCGAAACAACCCGCACAGCATCTCCTGCGGAGGACTAGAGCAACCGTCGTGCCACGGAACCCAGCGGTCCATGTTTCGAGGACACGCTCAGAAGTCGCGACCGGTCAATGACTTGCGGATCAGGCAGCCTCGAACGCGTTACGCAAACGGAACGGCCTTCGTTTCCCGCGGCACACCCTGACAACCGGGAGGGCCCCGTCGCGCACCCGATGGCCCGCCGCGGGCGCTCCGGCTAGACCTCGACCTTCTTCTTCAGGAACTTCGGGATCAGCGACAGCAGAACGAAGACGATCGCAGCCAGGCCCAGATAGACCAGCATCCGGCCGACTCCCTTACCCTCGGCCAAGGCGCCGGCCGCAAAGTTAAAGGCTGCCGTCGCCGGGAGCATGCAGAGGGCGCTCACGACGACGTAGGTCAGCAGGGGAATCTTCGTCAGTCCGTAAACGTAGTTCTGGGCGTTGAAGGGAAAGATGGGAACGAGGCGCGTGATCATCAGCATCCGCCACCCCTGCTCTTCGACGCCGTCGTCGATCTTGCGTAGCACCGCATGCTTCTTGAGGAGGCCCTCGACCATGCTGCGAGCGCCATAGCGGCCGACGAGGAACGCTGCGGTCGCCCCGAGAGTGGCGCCGATCGCAGAGTAGACCGTGCCCCAGATCGGCCCGAAGATGAAGGCTCCGACCAGGGTCACCGGCAGACCCGGCAGGAAGAAGATACAGGCGGCGATCCACAGGAGAACGAAGATCACCGGGGCGAGCAGGCCAAAGCTCTCGAACCATGCCTGCAGGTTCTTCACGTTGTCCATGCTCAAGTACTCGAACAGGCCGAACTTGTAGGCCAAGGCGATTCCTGCCGCGATGACGACGACGGCTGCGATCAGCCTGCCGAGGCCTCCCGACTTGCTAGGTTTCTCCTGGTCGAGGGGTTCGCTGTTCGAACTCATGGGATGCTCCTTGAAGAGGCAAGATCATCGAAGGTAGATTTAACTAAGCCCGGATTATGCATGAAGCTTCGAGTCGAAACGGCGTAGATGTACGCTGGCATGCCTGCACGGTGGCTCAAACAGCCGAGCTGTACCTGTAGGGTACTCCGCAGGCTGTTTGAGCCGAGTACGGGTGCGAGGGCCCGAAAGGGCCCGGCCAGTGTGCAGAT
>JANTFM010000119.1 GCA_024763475.1 Acidobacteriota bacterium
GGCTGTTTGAGCCGAGTACGGGTGCGAGGGCCCGAAAGGGCCCGGCCAGTGTGCAGATACGCTGTTTCGGCCGAAGGGCTCATGCATATTCCGGGTTTAGGGCCGCTTCTTCGGCGGCAGCAGGTGGATGGCCTCGCCCGTGGCGGCTTCCGCCGCTTCGCACACCATCTCGGAGAGCGTGGGGTGTGGGTGAATCGTCGTGGCTAGATCTTCGAGGCTTGCTCCCATCTCGATCGCAAGCGCAGCTTCCGCGATCAACTCCGAAGCGTGAGGTCCCACGATGCCGACGCCCAGCACGAGTCCGCTTCCAGGGTCCGAGATGATCTTCGCGAAGCCGTCCGTTTTCCCCAACGAGTGCGCCCTGCCGAGGGCGCTGAGCGGGAAGCGGCCGACCTGCACCTTGCGTCCCGCAGCCTTCGCCTCGTCCTGTCCGAGGCCTGCCGTGGCGATCTCGGGATCGGTGAAGATGACGGCGGGGATCGCCCGGTTGTCGAACGCGGACTTGTGCCCGGCAATGAGCTCCGCGGCGACTTTGCCCTGGCGGCTCGCCTTGTGTGCGAGCGCCGGCCCAGGCGTGATATCGCCGATCGCGAAGATGTGGGGCATGGATGTGCGGCAATCCTCGCCCACTTCGATCAGGTCGCGATCGCCCACCTTGACCTTGGCTTTGTCGAGACCAAGGCCGTCCGTATTCGGGCGGCGTCCGGCGGCGACGAGCACCTGGTCGTAGGTATGGTTCTCCTTCCCGCCCTGGTTCTCAATGCTGACGGAAAACCGGCTGCCCGAGCGTTCAACGGCGGTGACCATTGCCCCCAAAGAGATCGTCTCGAAGCGCTTCTTGCAGGTCTTCTGGACGACGCGTACCAGGTCCTGATCGATTCCGGTCAGGAGCGTAGGCAACACTTCGACGACGCTGACCTTCGAGCCGAGTCCGCTGTAGACCAGGCCCAACTCGAGTCCGATGACGCCTCCGCCGACGACCAGCAGCCGTTGTGGGATTTCGGGGAGCTCCAATGCCTCTTTGGAGGTCCAGAGCTCGAGTCCCTTCATGAAGGGAAGCTCGGTGACTCGCGATCCCGTTGCGAGGATGCAGTGCTTGAAGTCGATTCCGGAAACATCGCATCCCTCGAGGGCGAGGGCCTTCGGGCCTTCGAAACGGGCGCGGGCGTGCAGAACCTCGACTCCACGCTTGGCCAGGAGCTGGTCGATGCCGGAGCAAAGCGTATTCGTCACGGCATGACGCTTTTCCCTGAGCGTGTCCACGTCGATCCTTGCTTCGCCGAAGCTCAGGCCGAAGGACTCGGCACGCCGGGCAGCGTCGAGGATCTCGACAGCATGAATCAAGGTCTTCGAGGGGATACAGCCCTCGATCAGGCAGACTCCGCCGAGCTGTTTTCGCTCTTCGACGAGGCACACGTCGAGGCCGAGATCCGCAGCGCGGATCGCCGCGACGTAGCCTCCGGGTCCGCCGCCGACGACGACGACGTCAGCTTCCTGGCGCAGGCTGCCCATGACCATAGTTCGCGTCTCCCAAGGTGCTGGGCACGGCATGCCGCGCCCCTGAAGAATCGTTCGGTCGAGATCAGAGCTCGGTGAGCCAGTTCAGCGGCTCGCTGAGCAGCATGACGAGCTTCTTCATGAAGCGCGCGGCGTCCGCCCCATCCACGATACGGTGGTCGAAGGTGAGCGTGACCGGAAGGATCGTGCGAATCACGATGTCTCCATCCCGAACGACCGCCTGCTCGTCTGCGCGACCCATGCCGAGGATCGCGACCTCGGGGTGGTTGATCGTCGGAATCAGCTGCTTGCCTGCAATCGGCCCGACATTCGTGATCGTGAAGCTGCCGCCCTGAAGATCCGCGACCGCGATCTTGCCGTCGCGGGCCGCGCTGCCGAGCCTCTCGATATCGGCCGCGATCTGCAGAATGCTCTTGGAGTCCGTGCCACGAATCACCGGGACCATCAGGCCCTTGGGGGTGTCCGCGGCGATGCCGATGTTGTAGTAGGTCTTGTAGACGATCTCGCCCTTGAAATGGTCGAGGCTCGCGTTGAACTCGGGGAAGGCCTTCAGGCACTCGGTCACCGCTTTGGTGACGAAGGAAAGCAGCGAAAGGTGACCGCCCGGCTGGCCCTCCCGGCGCGCTTTCTCCCTGCGGCGGAAGGTCTCGAGCTGGGTGACATCCACCTCTTCCATCAGCGCCACGTGGGGTACGAGGATCATCGAGGTTGTCATCTTCTTCGCGACCTTGCGGCGAATCGAGCGCACGGGCTTGGTTTCGATCGCGCCGTAGCGGCGGAAGTCAGGAAGGGCCTCGATCTCGAGGAAGGGAATCCCACCCGTCTCGCCGGGCGAGATCGCCCCCGCCGACGCGGAAAGATCTTCTTCCGCGTCGGTGGCGGTGCCGCCGCCGGCTGCAAAGCGCTCGAGGTCTTCGAGGGAGACGCGCCCGGCGGGGCCCGATCCCGGCACCATGTGCAGGTCCAGTCCCATCTCACGGGCTTTGCGGCGTGTCGCAGGCGCGGCCGGGACCGGGCCGACGCGCAGAGGAGACGCGGAATGAGGGGTTGATGCAGGATCTGTCACCGCGGATGCCGGGGTCTTTACGGTCTCGGAACGAGGGGTTGATGCAGGATCTGCCGCAGACGCCGGGGTCGCCTCGACCTCTGGGGCCGGGGCCTTCCGGGTCTGCGCTGCCGCGGGAGTCGCGGCTGAAGATGCGTTGTCTCCGTCGTCGATCGTCGTGATCACCATGCCGACGTCCACCGTGTCGCCCACGTTGCCGCCGAGGGAGACAACGGTTCCGCCCTTCGGCGAAGGGATCGTCACTGCGGCCTTGTCGGTCTCGATGTCGACCAGCGACTCATCCTCGGCGATCGTGTCACCGACCGCCACGTACCACTTGAGAATCTCTCCCTCGTGGATGCCTTCGCCCAGGTCGGGAAGCTTGAACTCGAACACCATATCCTCCTGCTCTGTCGGGCCTTCTCGCCTAAGTCTGAAGCTCCGATCAAGCCTGAAACTCCCGTTCTAATAGTCCAAGGTCTTGATCATACCGCGACGGATGTCCTCGACTCCCGGGAAGTAGTTCTGCTCCCGGGCGAAATAGGGTGTGACAATGTCGAAACTCGCGACGCGGCCCACGGGAGCTTCGAGGTACATCAGCGCCGTATCGTTGATGCGTGCGATCACTTCCGAGGCGGTTCCGAACGAACGCGGCGCCTCCTGCACCACGACACAGCGCCCCGTCTTCCTGACGGACTTCGCGATGGTTTTCGTATCCATCGGCGAGATGCTCAGGAGATCGATGACTTCGACGCTCGCTTCGCGCTTGGCCTGCACCTCGCTGACGGCCTCCAGGGTCTTGCGGAGCATCGCGCCCCAGGTGATCACCGTCAGCTCGGAGCCTTCTTGGACCACATGGGCCTTGCCGATGTCCATCAGCTCGGGCTCCTCGGGTACGTCTTCGCGGAAGGCCCGGTAGGAGTGCTTCGGCTCCATGAAGACCACGGTATCCGGGTCTTGAATCGCAGCGGTCATCAGGGCGCGTGCATTCCGTGGGCCGGAGGGAATCACCACCTTGATGCCCGGCAAGTGGGCGAACATCGCTTCCCGGCTTTCCGAGTGGTGCTCGAGCGCCCGCACCCCTCCACCATAGGGCATGCGCAGGACCAGCGGAACGCTGAGCGCACCGTGGGTTCGTGCACGGTAGCGAGAGCAGTGGCCCTCGAGGTGTCCGAGTGCGAGATAGGAGAAGCCGGAGAACTGCATCTCCGCGACCGGGCGCAGGCCCGCGAGGGCCATACCCACCGCGGTGCCGAGAATGCCGGACTCGGCGAGTGGTGTGTCGATAACGCGGGTCTCGCCGAACTTGGCGTGGAGCCCTGCCGTGACACGAAACACCCCTTCGTTGACACCGACATCCTGCCCCATGACCAGAACCTTCGGGTCCCGCTGCATCTCTTCGTGAAGCGCGAGGTTGATCCCCTGCACCATCGTCATCCTAGGCATTAGTGGATCCCCCACCACGCGATTCGAGGAAGGCAGCGCGTTGCTCTTCCAGTTCGACTCCTGGCGAGGCAAAGACATGATCGAAGGCGATGTCGCTCCTGGCTTCGATTCCATGTTCGTAGATTCTCACTTCCGCGTCGATCTCTCCCTTGATTTCGGCGAGTAGCGCCGCTTCTTTCTCCTCGCCCCACAACCCGCGCTCGTTCAGAAGATTCCGAAGGCGGATCAACGGGTCTCTGCTCTTCCATACCTCGACTTCGGCAGTGTCCCGGTACTTGCTCGGATCGTCGGCGGTCGTATGCATCGAAACCCGGTAGGTGAGGGCTTCGATCATCGTGGGGCCCTCACCGTTGTTTGCCCGGTCGAGGGCGTCCCGCGTGGCCTTGTACATGGCCAGGGGATCGTTCCCGTCGACCTGGATTCCCGGGATTCCGTAGGCGATGGCTTTTTGCGCAAAGGTCTTGGAACCGGTCTGCTTCTCCTGCGGTGTGGAAATCGCCCAGTGGTTGTTCTGACAGATGAAGACGACCGGAGCTTTCCACACGGCGGCGAAGTTCATCCCCTCGTGAAAGTCCCCCTCGGAGGTGGCTCCGTCCCCGAAGTAACAGACGACCGCGGCATCCTTCTCTCCGCGGTACTTGAGCGAGTAGGCGACGCCTGCGGCATGGGGGATCTGCGAGGCGACGATGACGGCGATGGGGAGGGTCCGCTCGACGCCGGGGAAGACGTTGCCTTCCTCCCAGCCGCCCCAGAAGAGCAGGATGCGGTGCAGAGGGACGCCCCGCATCAACATGGCGCCGAGTTCACGGAAGGCTGGCACGAGCCAGTCCCGCTCGCTGAGCGCGAGCATCGGGCCGCAGGCGGCGGCCTCCTGGCCCGTCGAAGGGCTGAAGGTCCCCATGCGGCCCTGCCGTTGCAGGCGGAGCATCCGCTGGTCCGCCTCGCGGGCGAGGGTCATCGCCCGATAGAGGCGAAGCAGCTGAGTCTCGCTCAGCCCCGGATCGAGCTTCTTATCCAGCGTACCCTTCTCGCTGAGTACCTGAAGATGGGGCACGGTGAACTTGTGGGCGTTCTTGAGTGGCATGAATCGGTAGTCTCCAGCGGAACAGTCCCTGGTCTGTGGCCCTGCTGTGATGAATGAAGAGTGTTCCCGCGGGTGGTGGATTGGCTCTACAGGGACCGGGATGATCAAGGCTGAAGGCTACACTCCTGCGGTGGTCTTCGCAATCTAGCTAAATGGCTTGTCAGTTGGAGTTTAGCGAGCGAGTACAGAAAAAGGGCGAGGCCCATGGCCCCGCCCCTTGGGAATTCTGAAAACAAGGAGTTACTTGCCGGCGCGGGCCAACTCGTCGTCGATGATTTCCGAGAAGACGCTGTAGGGCTGTGCGCCACTGATGAAGCGACCGTTGATGAAGAAGGCCGGAGTCCCGGTCACACCGAAGGAGGCGCCATCCGCGAGATCCTGCTGGATGGCGGCGGCGGTCTTACCTGAGTCCAGGCAAGCCTTGAACTTTTCGCCGTCGAGGCCGATCTCCGTTGCGTAGCCGTAGAGCTTGTCGATGCCGAGTGCGCGCGCGTTCGCGAAGAGCTTGTCGTGCATCTCCCAGAACTTGTCCTGTTCGCCGGCACACGCAGCCGCTTCATGGGCTTTCTCGGAGTCCTTGTGGAAGGCCAGCGGGAAGTCCCGGAATACGATGCGAACCTTACCCTTGTAGTTCTCCTTCACTTGGGCGACGGCCTCTTTCTCTGCACGGCCGCAGTAGGGGCACTGGTAGTCGGAGAACTCGATGATCGTCACCGGGGCGTCCTTGGGGCCCCAGGTGGGGTTGTCCCCGGCAGTCACCGCGACACGCGGCGGATCGAGGAAGACCGAGACCTTCGTGGCCGACTTGAGCCCCGTCATGATCTGGGAGTAGATTTTCTGGCCTTCGACCTGGCGCAGACGCGCGACGATCTGCGGGCGGGCGGCCTCGAGGGTCTGACCCCGCAGGCGGCTCTTGAACTTCTCGTAGAAGTCGTTGACCTCCTGGTCCGTCGGCTCCTTGATCACCTTCTCGATGTACTTATCGAAGTACTCCTCGAGGGTAATCCCCTCCTTCTCTGCTTGCTTGGCGAGCAGGGTCTGGTCGACGATTCCGTCCAGCGCGCCCTTGATGGCGTCGTATTCCTGCTGGCGAATCTCGGCCAACTGGGAGGCCGCAGCGGCCAGGACTTCATCCCTCGTGATCTTGACATCGCCAACCTGGGCGAGGACATCCGGTTGCTCCGCAAGTGCGTTGGCCGGGATAAGAAAGGAGAGGCACACCGCGGTGGCCAACAGGATCATGGACGTTTTTTTCATCAAGTATCTCCGGGATGGGATGGGTCTTACCTGCTCATCAGAGGTGTTTCCATCCTGATTTCATGGTCGGGGTAGGCTACTCTTAGGGCTGCCAGAGGGCAAATTTCCGGAGGAGCCATGAATTCGAGACCGGGAGGCGACAGCTTCCAGCTACAGCCCCACGAGCAGTTGGAAGCACCGCGGGGGCCCGTCGTCTTGCTCGTGCTCGATGGGGTAGGAGTCGGTCGGCAGGACGCCTTCGACGCCGTGGCCCAGGCGCGCACCCCGGTCCTCGACGACCTGCGCCAGCGCGCGCTCCGAACGACTCTCAAGGCCCATGGCACGGCGGTCGGCCTTCCCTCCGATGGCGATATGGGCAATTCGGAAGTCGGGCACAATACCCTCGGGGCGGGCCGGGTTTTTGACCAAGGGGCCAAACTTGTCGAGTTCGCGATCGAGTCCGGCGGGATATGGATTGGTGTCTGGCGGAAGCTGGTGAACAAGACCCTCAGCAGTGGTGGGGCCCTCCACTTCATCGGTTTGCTATCCGACGGCAACGTCCATTCTCACGAGCGGCAGCTTTGGGCGATGATTCGTCGTGCCGACGAAGAGGGGATTCGCCGGGTGTGTGTCCATCCGCTGGTGGATGGTCGTGACGTTTCGGAGACCTCAGGCCTGTTGTACATCTCTCGTCTCGAGGAACTCCTGAGTTCCATCAACGAGAAGGCTGAGCGGGACTACCGGATCGCGTCAGGGGGTGGGCGCATGGTGACGACCATGGATCGCTACGAGGCGGACTGGGATATCGTCGCCCGTGGATATAGGGCCCACGTGCATGGTGAGGGACGGGCCTTCACCAGCGCAAAGGAAGCGATCGAGACCTACCGCGAGGAAGAGCCGGGTCTGACCGACCAGTACCTGCCCCCCTTCGTCATCGCGGATGAGTCGGGGCGGCCCGTGGGGCGGATCGGCGACGGGGACGGCGTCATCTTCTTCAATTTCCGTGGCGACCGGGCGATCGAGATTTCGCGCGCCTTCGAGGAAGGCGAGGAATTCACGGCGTTCGATCGCGGTAAGGTCCCCGATGTTTTCTTTGCCGGAATGATGCTTTACGACGGGGATCTGGCGATCCCAAAGAACTATCTCGTGGCTCCTCCGAGCATCGACCGTACGCTGGGAGAGTTCCTGGCAAGAAACGAGGTCATGCAGTTCGCCTGTGCCGAGACGCAAAAGTACGGTCACGTCACCTACTTCTGGAACGGCAACCGCTCGGGCATGTTTGATGAGCGCTATGAAGAGTATTGTGAGATCCCCTCGGACAAGGTGCCGTTCGACCAGCGCCCCTGGATGAAATCAGCCGAGACGGCAGACAGGCTGCTCGAGGCGTTGGCTTCGGAACGTTTTCGCTTCATTCGCGCCAACTTCGCGGCGGGGGACATGGTCGGCCATACCGGGGTCCTCGAGGCGGCGATTCTCGCGGTTCAGGCCGTGGATCTCCAGTTGGGTCGCATCCTTCCGGAACTCATGCGCCGCAAGGGTGTGCTCATCGTCACGGCGGATCACGGCAACTCCGACGACATGGTGGAGCGAGACAAGGATGGCCTCCCGAAGATCGGAGACAACGGCAAGCCGAAGCCTCGGACCTCCCACACGCTCAACCCGGTGGAGTTCCTGCTTCTCGAGGGGTCCGGACGATCGATTGCCTTGAGTCCGGATATTGAGGACCCGGGCCTGTCCAACGTGGCGGGATCTGTACTGGAACTACTCGGGTATCAGCCACCCGAGTTCTACGATCGCAGCCTGATTGAGGTGAGTTCGTGAGCCCCAAACTCGAAGACTCGAAGCTGGATCTGATCGCACCCGGGTTGATCGTCGCCATGCCACAGATGCTCGACGAGAATTTCAGCCGTTGTGTGGTTCTCATGCTCAAGAGCTCCGAGGAGGGGGCGTTTGGCCTGGTGCTCAACCAGGGAAGCGGAATCCCCGTCGGAGAGTTCTGCCGCGACCAGGAGATCGACTACCGTGGCCCCGAGGACTTGGTGATCAACGTTGGCGGGCCGGTGGAGCAGAACAGCCATCTCCTCGTGCTCCACGGAGAAGACCGCGTGCTCGATTCACAGGCCGACGATGAGGAGGAGCTTGCCCCCGGGATCTGGCTCGTCTCCGCGATGGATGGGCTTCGCACCCTCGCAGAGCGTGGATCAGAACGCTTTCGCTGCTACTTGGGGTACTCCGGGTGGGGGCCGGGGCAGCTGGAGTGGGAGCTGAGTGAGGGCGTCTGGGTGCCACTGCCCTGCGAGAAGGATTTTGTTTTTGCCGAGCCAGGGCCCCAGCTCTGGGAGCGGGCGTTGCGCAGGGCAGGCATCGACCCGATTTCCCTGGTTCCGGGTGCTTCGATCAACTGATTTTTCCTTCACCGCTCCTGTTCTGTCCAGTTCGAAACGGGTTGTTTTCTGTTCTCTCGACCCGGTGGACGTGACTTCGGGGTCTCGTACGCAAGAAAATATCTCCTCGAGGACAAATACTTGTTGAACAGGGAAGGAATGGTCCGTATTTTTCGGGCCAACTAACGCCTTCGCTCGCTCACTATCAGGGAGGAATCTGTAGGTGTGGGTCGAACGAGGGAGGGCAGGGTTTCTTCGCGTAGCTCTTTGCCTGTTGGCTGGATTGGCCGGGGGGGTCAGCCTGGCCTCAGGAAGCGCGCGCATCGATCCTGGGCTTTCCCAGCGCCTCGAAGAGGCCATGCCGGGCGAACGCGTCCCGGTCGTCATCAGCTTCGCTCTGCCCGAGGCCCAAGTGGCCCTTGCGGGAAGGGACCGAAACGACTGGCTGCGCAGGAGTTCCCGCGTGGCGGCCAGGGAAGTCCTTGCCCACCTGACCGCTCTTGAAGGCGAGGGCCAGGTCGCCAATCTTCGCCTCCTCTGGTTGACGCGATGTGTGCTGGCCGACGTCGATCCGCTTCTCGTGCCCGGCATCGCTGCACTCGAGTCGGTCGACGGCGTTGCTCTTGATCGTGCGCTCCCTCCAGGGTTCCTCGATGGAGACGAGTCCGGGCCGAATCCGAGCGCCCCGGTGAGTGAAACCCTGGTCCGGATGAATGTCGATGAGGTCTGGGCCGAGGGCTTTACTGGGAAAGGTGTTGTCCTCGCCCTGATCGATTCGGGTGCCATGACGGCCCATGCGGACCTCGCCGACCATCTCTGGGTCAACCCCGGGGAGATCCCTGGCGACGGCATCGATAACGATGGCAACGGTTACATCGATGACATCCATGGATGGGATTTCCTGGAGAACGATCCCGACCCGCAGGACCAGCGCAACCATGGCACGAAGATGGCGGGTATCGCGGTTGGCGATGGGACAGCGGGGAGTCAGACCGGCGCGGCCCCGGACGCGCAGCTCATGGTTCTCGCACGCGGTGCGACTCATGGCTCGGTTTGGGAGGCGATGCAGTACGCGATCGACAACGGAGCCGACGTCGTGCTCTCGGGGGTCACGGTGCCTTGGGATGAGGATCCGCGGCCAGACTATGCGTCTTGGCGCGATGCGGCGGATGGGGAACTCGCCGCGGGAATCCTGCACGTGAACTCGGCGGGAAACTACGGGAACCAGCAGAGCCACAATCCGATTCCCTACAACCTGGGAGCTCCAGCGAACTCTCCGGCACCGCTCCTGCACGCCGAACAGGCGATTCCGGGCGGTGTTTCCGCCGTCATCGCGGTGGCTAACGTAGTCCTGTCATCGGAGACCATTGCCAGCAAGAGCGCGCGGGGGCCATCGGAGTGGGCAGACATTCAGGCCACGGTTGATCCGAGCTATCCCTACCCGATGCCGCCGGAGTACCAAGACTACGACTACGAACTCGGTGTGACACAGGGTCTGCTCAAGCCAGATCTTGCGGCCTACGGCGACGGGTCGATTTCGACGAGTTCGAACGGCGGATACCAGCAGTTTGGCGGCACGAGTGCGGCGGCTGCGCATATCGGCGGCATCGTCGCCCTTCTGCTCGAGGCGGACCCGGGAGCGAGCCCGGCAGAGTTGGCGGAGGCTCTCTTTGCGTCTACAGAGGATCTCGGGATTCCGGGGTTTGACCAATACTACGGCGAGGGGTTGGTGGATGCGTGGGAGGCCTGGGACGCGCTCACGAATCCCTGCCGTCAACTCGGCGGTGACGCGGATGGGGACCTGATCTGCCAGGACAACGACAATTGCCCTGATGTGCCGAATACGGGCCAGCTTGATACCGATGATGATGGTGATGGTGATGCCTGCGACGAAGACGATGACGATGACGGAGAGTTGGACCTGAGCGACAACTGCCCGCTGATTGCGAATGCGGACCAGGCGAATGCCGATGGTGACCAGTTCGGCGATGCTTGCGATGACTGCCCGAACGACGCGGACAACGACGCAGACGCGGACACGATCTGCGGCGACGTCGACAACTGCCCCGGCACCGCGAACACGGACCAGGCGAATGCCGATGGTGACCTGCTCGGCGATGCTTGCGACAGCTGCCCGAACGATGCGGACAACGACGCAGATGCAGACACGATCTGCGGCGACGTCGACAACTGCCCCGGCACCGCGAACACGGACCAGGCGAATGCCGACGGCGACCTGCTCGGTGAT
>JANTFM010000120.1 GCA_024763475.1 Acidobacteriota bacterium
CCGAAGCTCCTCCTGCGAGAGCCCGAAGGCTCTTTGGCTCCATCAGCCAAACAAGGCGGCCACCAATCCGTGAATCAATCTCTACGCAGGCCACCCCCGCTTTCTTGATCCCGGTAATTGTGCGGCATCCCAAGCCCACGGCTCGGCCGAGCAGCAGGTCGAGGTTTGGGGCGTGCCCCACGCAAAGCGCACTCTCCGCACTCGCGCTCCCGAGTTCCTGGAGGATGCCCTCTGGATCGACCTCGGGCACCAAGTGCTGGCTCTCGCGAATCGCCGACACATCAAGGCCGAGTACCCGTGCCGCTATCACCGCCGTTTGTCGCGCACGCAAATAGGGCGAAGACATAACCAGCGCAGGAGCAACACCCAACGCAACCAAGCCTGCAGCTGCCCTCTCAGTCCGTCTCACTCCCTTTCCCGTGAGAGGCCTTTCGAAATCCCCCTGACAACGGGGATCCTGTCGATCAAGCGCGATCCCATGGCGCAGGAGGTAGACACGCATCGCAAGAAACTCCAAAAAAAAAGCAGCCCCACCGGTTGTGCCGATGAGCCGCTCTCTCTCGTAACCGATGTAGGCCGTCGTCGCGATACGAGCCTGGCCGCCAAGACCTCTTCAGGCGCTGAGCGAAGCCTTGTACGCGCCGATAATGGAAACCCCTCTGTTCGTCTCGATCGCCATCCAGTTCCTGTAGACGCGATCCTGTGAAAGATCGAGTACGTAGGCCTGACCCTCCCAACTGTACTTCACCAGTTCCTTGACCTTCTTGGTGGTCTTTCGCCGGGTCGTCGTCTTACGGATGCCTTGAGAGATCGCCATATGGGTGCCCTTTGTGTTTGGCCTGCCGGTGCCTCAGCTTGTGGGTTTACCCCTATTCAAGCAAGAACGTTGCCATGGTCAAGACGACGAGCTATTCATCCTAACCTACTGCAAAATAGGTACCTATGGCATTGGACAGTCATTGCCTTGAACAAGCCGGTCGTTGATTAGGGCCAATCTGGCCTAAAAATTTCTATCTTTTCGGGCCATATTGACCTAGAATTCAATCAGCCCGCGAACGTTGGCATGATTCACAACAAGATCGAAACCCAATCAACCTGGGAGGGTTGAGAGGATCGGTAGCAGGGCTGAGACCCAATCAACCTGGGAGGGTTGAGAGGATCGGTAGCAGGGCTGAGACCCATCAACCTGGGAGGGTTGAGAGGATCGGTAACAGGGCTGAGACCCAATCAACCTGGGAGGGTTGAGGGGATCGGTAGCAGGGTCGGAACTCAATCAACCTGGGAGAGTCGATATGGCGTCGGCTGGTAGTGGGATCGGGACTAACACGGAGGGACAGGTTCTTGTCGCGACGGCAGACTCTCAGCTGATACAGAGCTTCGAGATCGCGTGTAGCGGCTTTTGCCCGACCAGGACCATTGTCGAAACCCTTGACGGCGTGCTCGCGTCTCTGGTCAATGCCACTCCAGATGTCGTCCTGGTTGACTATTTTGTCCTTCCGGAACCTCGGGCAGGAGCGATCTCCCAGATAAGGCGGGCTGCTCCGGAGTCTGCCTTGATCCTGATCATGCCCAAGGAAGGCCGAGAGGAGGCCTATCGCTTGCTCGAGCACGGGGTCAACGACGTCGTGCATAGGCCTCCTCACGCGTCGGAGATGAAGTTGAGAGTCGGTAGGGTGCTCGAGACGCGCGACATGGATGCTCATTTGGCAACACTCGAGGATGCCATCTCTGAGCGCTCGAAGCAGTCCTTCAACTCGCGGGCCATCGTCTCGCGTTCCCCCGCGATGCGAAAGCTCGCAGAGACCATCGATCGCGTTGCGCGGATGCGGACAACGATTCTCGTCGCTGGTGAGAGTGGCGTCGGCAAGGAACTCGTGTCGCGAGACCTCCACTTTCGTTCCTCGCGGAAAGATGGTCCCTTCATTCCTATCAACTGTGCGGCCCTCCCACCTCACCTGATCGAAACAGAACTCTTCGGCCACGAGCGGGGTGCATTCACGGGGGCCGTCAGCCGGCGAGCTGGCAAGTTCGAACTCGCGCACCGCGGCACCCTCTTCCTCGACGAACTCGGCGAAACGGATCTACCGACCCAGGCGATGCTTCTGCGAGTCCTCGAGACCCAGGAGTTCATGCGAGTCGGCGGCACCCAGTCGGTTCATGTCGATGTCCGGCTGGTCGCAGCAACCAACGCTGACCTCGAGCGCCTCGTACGGGAAGGGAAGTTTCGCGAAGATCTGTTCTATCGCCTCAAGGTCGTTACGCTGGACGTTCCCCCTCTCCGGGAGAGACGGGAAGACATCCCAGAACTTGCAGAAACGACTCTTCTTCAAGTCTGCCGCATGAACCACCTGCGCCCACGCCGACTGACCGCGGAGGCGCTCGCCGCCCTATGCGCCTACCCTTGGCCTGGCAACGTCCGCGAGCTCATGAACACGCTGGAGGCCGTCGTGGTCGCGACACCTTCGGAGACTCTCGACGTCAGCGATCTGCCCGTTGCCGTCCAAAGACAGCAACTTCCTTCCGCACGTTTTCACAGACCCTTGCAGCTTGCTGGTGAGACGCTCAAAGACATCGAGGCGGAAGCCATTCGGAGAACCTTGATAGCAACACAAGGCTCAAGGACGCAATCTGCGAAATTGCTCGGAATCGGCGTCAGGACGCTGCGTAGACGTATTCAAGAACTCGGACTCGATCAACAACTCCCACCGAAACCAGGACGTCCGAGGAAGAAATAGTCTGTCTCCAATCTCACACTTCGGCCTGTTGTTCGTGGATCGCACTGGAAGACGTTCGAGGAAATACCTCGTATAAACGCGAACAGCTCTTGACAAGCGCGAAAGCTTTCAACCATATTGCGAGCGAAGGTCTGGCCGAGCGCTGTTACACGTGATGCGCTCAAAGGTGTACCGGGCGGCAGGGTCGCTCGAGAAAGGAGGCGGACGCCCATGGCGCTGCGCAAGAAAAAGGTAGCCAAGAAGGCTACAAAAAAGAAGGCCACCAGAAAGAAGGCTACAAAGAAGAAGGTAGCCAAGAAGGCCACGAAGAAGAAGGCCACGAAGAAGAAGGCCACGAAGAAGAAGGCCACGAAGAAGAAGGCCACGAAGAAGAAGGCCACGAAGAAGAAGGCCACGAAGAGAAAGGTAGCCAAGAAGGCCACAAAGAAGAAGGCCACAAAGAAGAAGGCCACGAAGAAGAAGGCTACGAAGAAGAAGGCCACGAAGAAGAAGGCCACAAAGAAGAAGGCTACGAAGAAGAAGGTCGCAAGAAAGGCCACAAAGAAGGCCACAAAGAAGAAGACACGCAAGACCGCGAGAAGGACCAAACGCTAGATCCCAAACAGATACGACCTTCCAGCAATACCACCAGATCTTCAAACGAAACGAGGCGCCTTCCCGGGCGCCTCGTGTTTGTTTGTGAGCTCCTGCGACTTAGCGACTCCGGCAATCACTCAGCTTTCCACGGCTGGCAGCTCGATCTCGACTTCCAGACCTCCGGGGCCGTCAGCCTCCTTCGCGTGAATGACACCCTTGTGCCGGTCAACAACCTGCCTGCAGAGGACCAGTCCCAGGCCCGTACCGGTCACCGGCCTCGACATGCTGGGGCTTGGCAACCGGGAGAAGGGGTCGAAAACGCGACCGATCTCCTCTTGGGGAACACCGGGCCCCCAGTCCCGAACCCGAATCCGTACCACTCCACGTTGCGCCGAAAGAGACACGCGCATCCCACGCTCCGACCATCCGTGGCGAAGCGCATTGCGCATGAGCTCGACCACGACCCGGCGCAAACGCTCGCGATCCACCATCGCGCCGACAGCCTCTGCGGGCACATCGATGGCCACCTTGCCCGGGGGAATACCTTCCTCGGCCTCCACGAGCTTCGCTGCCTCGCGGACGAGAGAGCTGACGTCCGCCGCCTCCCGCTCGATCTCACACGCAGCGTTCTGCAGGAAAGCAAGCTCTATCAACCCCTCAACGAGCTGCCCAAGGCGGCTCGCATCTCTCTGGAGGATCTCGTAGAACTCCCGCTGAAGCTTAGGATCGAGACTCCGATCGCTGAGCAAAGTGGAAATGAACCCTTGGATCGATGCGAGCGGCGTTCTCAACTCGTGGCTCAACGCCGCAAAGCACTCTGCAGACTCGACCGCTCGTGCTTCGGTGGACAAGTCGGTGACGACCATCACGCTCCCCAACGGCGTCCCTCTCACAGAAACGACACGGGCCATCTGGACAAGCACGTGCCGCAACTTCGAGCCCACGAGCAGAGATAGCTCTGCAACCGCTGTCGGCTCAGCTCCCGCGAGAAAAGCAAGCCACTGGCCTCTCAAGAGCCCAGGAAGCGTCACGTTTGCGAGGGGCTGCCCCTGGTTCGCCGCAACGGGTAGGTCAAGAAGCTGGGCGGCAGACTGGTTGATCAGGACGAGACGCTCCGAGTCATCGACGACGAGAACCGCCTCCTCGATGGACTCCGTCGTGGCACGCAAGATCTCCTTCTCGCGCTGGATAGCATCTGCCTTGACAACGAGTTCCGTACGAAGTCGGGCTCGAACCGTCTCATCGCTGATGACGACGAGACGGTGAGTATCTCCTGAGGACTCTGCAGTCCTGACCCTGATGCGCACGGGCATGGAGACCCCGTCGCGGGAGAAGGCGAGCAACTCGGACTCACCAAGACCGCTGGATATCAGCTCGAGGAGGCCACGACCTTCCTCCTCGTCCGCGAACGGGCCCACCGTCACGCTGGCAAGTTGCCCTTCGAGCTGATCCATCGTGTAACCGAATCGATCGAGATACTCCGCGTTGGCCCAGAGAATCCGACCGCTTCCATCCGTCTCGAGAATCGCATCGGGAAGAACATCGAGAAGCTGTCTCGAACTCGGTGCGGCTCCCCCCCCGGCCGGTCCCTCCCCGAAGTCCGCAGCACGACCTTCCGAGCTATCGCCGGCGGGCGGATCATTCCTGCGTCCATGGGAAACCACAGCTCTCCTCTGAGCTACTCTGTCGATCCCGTAGCATCTCTAAGCAAGAAACGCGCCATTTCAGGCTATCAACCATCGAATTCATTATCACACTTGTTCGAACGTTCACAAACATGTGTTCTCTTCGCTTTCACCCCAGTGCCGCTGTAGATGCCTCAGATCGAGACGCCCCCTGCGTCTCACCTTGAAACACTTCGGACGGGAACCCATATTGCCGATGGGGAGCGTTCGTCAGCATCCGCAGAGCAGCACGGGAGGCCTCATGGCGGCACCGCTGGCAGTCTTCGCACCACCCGATCACGGGAAGAAACTCGCTGGAGCAGTCCTTGTCGTAGACGACGAACCCAGCATTCGACGTTTGCTCAGCCACAACCTTGTCCAGGCCGGATTCGACGTGCAACTCGCAGCGAGCGGAGAAGACGCCCTGGAGCTTCTCGACGTACATCCCTTCGACCTCGTCCTCCTCGATCTCATGCTCCCAGGCATCGACGGACTCGAGGTCTTGCAAGCTATCTCCAAGAGGAAACTGTCTCTCCCCGTGATCCTGCTCACGGCGCACGGCTCGATCGAGAACGCCGTGGAGGCGATGAAGCTGGGGGCGCACGACTTCCTCACAAAGCCCTTCGAGATGGATCGCCTCGCAATATCGATGCGCAACGCACTCGAACTCGCTCAACTCTCAAAGGAAGTTCGGACTCTCCGCTCGCAACTCTCCAATCACGATCGGTTTGAAGGCATCATCGGCGCGGACGGCGGATTGCAGCCAACAATTCGGTTGCTGGAGAAGGTCATTCCTACTGATCTCACGGTCTTGCTCCAGGGGGAGTCTGGAACCGGCAAGGAGGTCTTCGCGCGCGCAATCCACTCGGAGAGCCAGCGCTCCACCGGACCCTTTGTCGCGATCAACTGCGCGGCCCTGCCCGAATCCCTACTCGAGAGTGAACTCTTTGGTCATGAGAAGGGTTCCTTCACCGGTGCGACCCACATGAGAACCGGCAAGTTCGAGGCCGCTGACGGGGGCACGATTCTCCTCGACGAAATCGGAGAGCTGTCCCCTGAGGTCCAAGCGAAGTTGCTTCGCACCTTGCAAGAGAGGACAGTGACCCGCCTGGGGTCATCGACTCACATCCCCGTCGACGTCAGGATTCTATGTGCCACGAACCGGGACCTGTCTGAGCTCTGCGAACAAGGCACCTTTCGCGAGGATCTCTACTATCGCGTGGCTGTTTTTCCGCTGACGATTCCTCCACTGAGGGAGCGTCGAGAAGACATCCCCATCCTGGCGCTTCACGTCCTGTCGCTGGCAAATCCGGGGATTGAGGTCTCCATCGACCCTCGGGCCATGGAGGTCCTCGAAGCCTACGACTGGCCGGGCAACGTGCGCGAACTCCAGAACATCCTCCGCCGAGCGTCTGTCCTCGCCGGCGATGGACACATCCACACGACACACCTTCCGGCGAAGCTCCAGGCCGCCTTCGGCCGCACGCTGGTCTCCCTCGACCCCGACGGCGGCTCGCCTTCGGTGCTGCGAGAGGGATCTGACGCCGACCCGACACCAACTCTCGAGGACGTGGAGCGCGCGCACATCCTGCGGACCATCAACAACTGCCGGGGGAACCTGAGTCTCGCCTCGCGCACCCTGGCGATCGGCAGAACAACGCTCTACCGCAAGCTGGAGAAGTACGGCATCACGCCCTAACCCTGATGAGAGCAGAGTGGTGCCCGGTCAACTGCGGAGGTTCGTCCAATTCACGGGCCAGGTTCCAATCCGGGAGGGAGAATCGGGTAAGATCCCGCCATGAGCCTTTCACTCCCTCGCCATCCCCTCCCCCCGGGCTGCGTCAGCTGGATCGAAACGGATCGCAGCGCACTTCGCAACAACCTGGCTGCGTTTCGCGGCCGCCTCGCCAAGACCACGAGACTCGTCGCCGTCGTCAAGTCGAACGCCTACGGTCACGGGATGGCCATCGTTGCTCCTGAGCTGCTCGCCGCGGGGAGCAACGCCTTCGCCGTCGTCAGCCTTAGCGAAGGCATCGAACTCAGGAAGACGATCGGCCCCGAGCCGAGGATTCTCGTGCTGGGAATGATCCCCGTGGGGGACTTGGGGTTCGCGGTCGAGCACGGACTCGAGGCCACGATCTACGACGAGCACACGATGCAGGAACTCGCCAAGGCGGCGCGGGTTCTTGGCCGGAAGGCCGCTCTGCATCTCAAGGTAGAGACCGGAACCAACCGCCAGGGGGTTCGCCCCGGAGAACTCGCCGCGCTCGTGGAGGGGATCGGCGCGCAGGACTCCCTGGAGATCGCCGGCGTCTCGACCCACTTCGCAGATATCGAGGACACGACCGATCACTCCTTCGCGGAGACCCAGCTCTCCCGTTTCCGTGAGATCTGCGCGCAGGTCGACTGGCCCGGCGGAGTTCCCGCCCCGCAGCATTGCGCGTGCTCCGCGGCGGCCATCCTCTTTCCGGAGACTCATCTCGGGCTCGCGAGGATCGGAATCGGCCTCTACGGTCTCTGGCCGTCCCGCGAGACCCTGGTCTCGGCACGGGAGCGCTCCCTCTCGGGCTTTGCTCTCAGGCCCGTCTTGAGCTGGAAGACCCTGATCGCGCAGGTCAAGGAGGTCCCTGCCGGTGAGTTTGTCAGCTACGGCAGAAGCTGGCGCGCCACGCGCCGGACGCGAATCGCCGTTCTTCCCGTCGGCTACTACGACGGCTACCCCCGGGTGGCCTCAGAGAAGGCCCACGTCCTGCTGCACGGCCGACGCGCCCGGGTCGTCGGCAGAATCTGCATGAACATGATGATGATCGACGTGACCGACGTCCCCGAGGCGCGCCGCGGCGATCACGTGGTCCTGATCGGCTCTTCAGAGAGCGAGACGCTGCGCGCCGAAGAACTCGCTGGCTGGGCCGGGACGATTCACTACGAGATCGTCTCCAGGATCAACCCGTCCTTACCCCGCATCGGAACCGAAGCGGACGGCTCGTGAGCATTCTGATCGCGCCATCGGCGTCCCTGGCAAGGCGGGCCGACGACGGTATGCCGGGAGTCTACAGAGGAGACCCCTCCCCGCCAGAGACGTCGCGGGCTGGCGGAGAATGTCGCGAGGGACACTAGAGTTCAGAAGCCGCATCGAGTCCCGCACGGAAGATCTCGATTCCGGTCGGCGTCATCGCTTCCGGGCGTGCGTGATGGCGCCAGTGCGGGTGCATCCACGGGTGCTCGAAGGCCTCCGGATGTGGCATCAGGCCCAGCACGCGCCCGCTGCGATCCGTGACCCCAGCGATGCCGTTTCGCGAGCCGTTGGGGTTGTCGGGCCACTGCTCGGTCGGCCGCCCCTCCGCGTCGATGTAACGCAGGGCCACCTGCCCCCTGGCTTCGAGGCGCTCGAAGAGCTCCGGCGACTCGAGCAGGAACTTGCCCTCGCCGTGCCGCGCCGGAAGATCGATCTCGTCGAGGCCCTGGGTCCAGAGGCAATGAGTCTTCGCCTCGACCTTGCAGCGCACCCAGCTGTTGCGATAGCCGAGGCGATCATTGGGTCCGAGATCCGCCCGCTGGACAAAGTCATGCTCTCCCTCGTCGGGCCCGGGCAGCAGACCGAGGCGCACGAGGGTCTGGAACCCGTTACAGATGCCGATCGCCAGGCCCCCGTTGCCGAGGAACGCTGAGAGGTCATCCTTGAGGTGAGCTCGCATCCTCGTGGCCAGCACGAGTCCGCCCGCCACGTGATCGCCGTAGGCGAAGCCTCCGATGAAGGCGATGACCTGGTAGCTGGAAATGCGATGCGGGTGACGATGCGTGAAAAGGTCGGTCAAGTGTACGAGATCCGGCTCGACACCGAAGCGACGGAAGACCTGCGCCGTTTCCTCCTCACAGTTCAGTCCGAGACCGGTCGGGATCAGGACTTTGATCGCACTGTAGTCCCTGGCACTCATCACTTCACCTCCTCGGCCGCACGGCCCTTGTATGCCGCAACCAGGCGATCCATCTCCGCGTCCACCAGGCAGCGCTCCCCGAGCCGGACCCGCAGCTTCGGCGCCCGGGTCGTCTCCCCGATCTGGCTCAGGGGGTGACCCGACAGGCGTGAGGCGAGTTCCTCCTTGAACTCCGGCGCGCAACTCACGAGGAAGCGCCCCATCGACTCTCCGAAGAGCAGCGCCTCCCAACCGGGGTCGCCAATCGTCGCTGCGGACGAAAGATCCACGTCGATTCCCAGGTCACCGGCCCGCGCCATCAGGCACAGCGCCTTCACCAGGCCCCCCCGGCCGGGCGCATGAACCGCCGTGACGAGGTTGTCGCGGATGACCCGCGCGAGATCGCGGTATCGCTGGGCCCAGTCCGCCGCGTGACAGCGGGGGACCTCACCGCCATGAAGAGAGCGGCTGGCCGCCCACTCGGTACCCGCGAGTTCCTCGCGCGTCTCGCCCAGGAGGAACAGGCACTCACCAGCGGCCCGCGGCTCGAGGGTCATCGCACGCCGCACGTCATCGACCACACCGATCGCCGAGACGAGCAGCGTGGGAGGAATGCTGATGCGGCGGCCCGCAATCACGGCGTCGTTCTTCATCGAGTCCTTACCCGAAATCAGCGGCACGCCGTAAGCCGTGCAGATCTCGTAGAGGCCCTTGCAGGTCCTCACGAGCTGCGCGAGCTTGTGCTCCGCGTCGGGATTCGAAGGACCGGGGAGCGGGTCGGGCCAGCAGAAGTTGTCGAGTGCCGCGATACGATCCGGCCGGCCTCCCGCTGCCACGATGCGGCGAATCGAGAGGTCGACGCCGGCCTGGGCCATCGCCCAGGCATCGCTGTCGGAGTAGGTCGGGAAGATCCCTTCGGCCAGCGCATACCCGGTCCATCCCCCGTGCGCCACCTGGAACACGGTCGCGTCCGCCGGGACATCCATGAAGCGGCCGGTCCAGGGCTTGATGACCGTCAGGCCCTTCACCTCATGGTCGTACTCGCGGCAGGCCTCCTCATCGGAGCGAAGATTGTCCCGTCCCAGGAAAGCCTCGACGAGCCGGTTGCCCTCCTCGACGCTCGCGGGAAGCTCGGCCGCGGGGAACGGAACGGCCTCCGGCGGATTCCAACGCGCCCTCAGCTGCATGGCCGGCAGGCCGTGGTGCAGGAACTCCATCGGCAGCCATGCCACGGTCTCGTCGCCGTAGAGCACGTGGAAGATTCCGTCGTCGGTAAACTCGCCGAGGTCGGTCGCCTCGCATTCACGAATCCTGGCGAGTTCAAGCACTTCTTCGAGATGCTCGGGCGGCACGGCGATGGTCATGCGCTCCTGCGCCTCGGAAACCAGGATCTCCCAGGGGGCGAGCCCCTCGTATTTCAGCGGGGCGGACTTCAAGTCGAGCCGTGCGCCTCCGGGAGTCTCGGCCATCTCTCCCACCGAACTCGACAACCCGCCGGCTCCATTGTCGGTGATCGCCGAGTAGAGACCCCGGTCCCGCACCTCGATCAGGTAGTCGAACATCATCCTTTCGGTGATCGGATCGCCGATCTGCACCGCCTGGACCGGGCTCTCCTCGGTCAACTCCGCACTCGAGAAGGTGGCACCGTGGATGCCATCCTTGCCGATGCGGCCCCCCACCATGACGATGCGATCTCCCGCTCGCGCGCCCTTCTCATGTCCCGGACGTCCCGTGATCGTCACCGGCATGCGCCCCACGGTCCCGCAGTAGACGAGGGGCTTGCCCAGGAAACGCTCGTCGAAGAACTCGAAGCCCCGGCCGTAAGGGATGCCGGACTGGTTTCCGCCGTCGATCACCCCCTGGTGCACACCCTCGCGGATGCGCCGGGGGTGCAGGAGGCCCGGGGGCAACTCCTCATCGTGGTCCGGGGGCGCGAAGCAGTAACCCCAGACGTTGCTCAGGAGTTCCGCGCCAAGTCCCGTACCGAAGGGATCCCGATTGACGCCCACGATCCCG
>JANTFM010000121.1 GCA_024763475.1 Acidobacteriota bacterium
GCTCCTAAGGATGATCTCGGTGTTCCCCGCGTTGATCGGGATGACGTAGGCGCTCTCTCCGCGGAAAGAGGTCGTTGGCAGGTCGGCGAACTCGGCGAGCAAGCTTTGGAAATCGGAGAAGATCGTGTCGCCACACTCGCCGTTGCGACTTGTAATGCTCGAAATGACCTCCATGGACCTGCCTCCGGTACAATCGGAATTGTAGATATAGTCAAAGGGGTCGTCGAGCCAGTCTTGGTGCGGGTCATCAGCCACAAAGATCGCGCAGTCATCGTGGCGCCAGTCACAGTAGGTCTTGTCGAGGAAGATCACGGCTCCGGTTGGATCGAAGTTGTTGTAAGTATAGAGCGTGCGATCTGCGTACTGGTTCTGGTAGACCATCGAGAAGAGTTCGTCGCTCCCATCGGGCCAAATAATGGCCCCTTGCGTCGTCGGGACGATATACGCCTTGTGGGTGGTGCGGATCACACCGGAGTAGTCTCCCCGCGAGTCCGTGATCACCGGGTAGTTGCTGATGGCGCAACCGAGGGAAAGCAGGACCAACAGACAGCCTAAGACATGCGGCAGCATTCTCATGAGGGCTCCTCCCCATCCGGCGCAGGCTGCCCAGAAACCATCCGGGAGGCACCGGATGCAGACGAGAAGGATACGCCGTACGCGTCCAATTGAGAAGCGGGAGTGACGCCCCCCTCAGCCCAGAGGCGTCAGCCGCGCACTGAAGTGGCGCAGGAAGGGGGCCTCGTAGCCGAGCATCAGGCCGTGGATCGTGTCGCGGCGCTTGTAGACTTCGATGATGGCCTCGACCACGTAGTCGATGTGGCTCTGGGTGTAGACACGCCGCGGGATCGCCAGGCGGACGAGTACCATCGCCGAGGGGATCTCCTCGCCGGTGTACTCGATGTTGGCGCGGGTTGTATCGAAGTACGTGTTGTTGGGGATCACATCACCCTTCTTGCACATCACCGAGAAGAGAATGCGTTCCGCCGCCCGGCCCTGGTGAGTCGGGATCACGTGCGTGAAGCCGAAGATCTCCTGCACGGCCTCCTTGAAGCGGTAGAAGCTCCGCGCGCAGGCTTAGGACTCGTCGCCCCGCATGATGCCGGCCCACCGCTCGGCGTTCATCGCGGAGGTTCCGCTGTCCGTCAGCAGGTCGATCAGCGCGTCGTCCGCGTGGACGAGGAAGAGGTTGTAGCTGGCCTCCTCGAGAATGCGCTCGCGCCGGAGCTTGGAGCCTCGCAGGAGAGATCCCCTCGTCGAAGGGCGCGATGACAACATTCTCAGGTAGCGCGCTGCTCACGCCCAGGTTTCGGAAGGAGCACCGTGCCGCCAATCCGATCCGCTCCGATCAGATCTCCCCCGCTCCCTGAAGAACGCTGTTATCGGAGCGCTGACGAAGAGTCCCGAGATCTTCGGCCGACACCCGTTGGATGTGCGCTGGATGGCCCGCAGAGTGCCGGTTCGCTCAGGGACAGGGTGGAGTGGGATCCATCACATCTCGGGATTCTCCGCTGGAGGCAGACCCGAACTCGGCCGAGCCGGTATTGCGTGCCAGGAAGAAGAGCGAGGCCAGATCGTCACATCTGGGGTTCGGTTTGGCGGAGTTCTCCGTGACGCGATCCCAGGCCAGTTCGCTGGCGACGCACTTGACCGGACCGAGATCGACCGAGCTCCCGGCGAAGTGCAGTGAGGCGACCGTTCCACGGATCACGTCGTAAAGACCGGCGACTGCCGCGCCACCGCACGCGCCCTTCTCAATCATCAACTGAGGGTCGGTCGCTGCGACCAGCGTGATGCAGGTCGGAAAAGCCTCGCAGTCGGAATCGCCCTCGTCGCTTTGGCCGTCGCAATCGTCATCGCGAAGATTCGTGCACAGCTCACAAGAACAGGCATGTACGTCCGGGGCCTCGTCGTCGCAGTCGCCGCATGCGACGCCAAGATCCGCATCGCGGTCGGTGAGTTCACCCGCTGCAAACACGGCATCACCATCGTTGTCCCGTGCATCGCACCTTTCGGGGGCTCCGAGGTGCGAGTCATAGCGGGTGGGCTGGTGATCGCAGGGATCTCCCCAGCCGTCGGCATCGAAGTCGAGATACCCGTCGAGCTGGTCCTCGAAACCATCGCAAGGATCTGTTGGAGCGACGAATGGCTGCGGATCACAAGCGTCGCCCATTCCGTCCTGGTCGCTGTCGAGTTGAGTACTGTCATACTGGTCGGGACAGGTGTCGGCGAAGTCGGGATGGCCGTCGTTGTCACGATCCGCGGCGAGGGCGGGGTCGCAAGCCTCGCCGAAGACGCGATAGGCTACGCGTGGGCGAGTGTTATCATCTTCTTGATCCAGGATCCGCTCTCCGATCATCTCCTCATCGCTCGTGCCCCACCAGTTGTCTGGTGCCCAGACGACCGAGTTCTCCGGGTCCGCGAAGTTGTAGGTCATGACATCGTAGTTGCCGAGGTTGGAGTGGATCGAACTCCTCGTGATCGAGACTTCCGGATCCGGCGAGCCAAGGACGTGAAGTCCGTAGCGCTCGTTGCCGGTCAGGGTGCAACCCGCGGCCCGCACCACCGGTGGGCCGGAGCCGGACACATAGAGACCATCTTGATTGTGCGTGGCTTTGACGCTGAGCAGGGTGACGTCGGCATCTTCCTCGACACCAAACCCGTGATCGGCGAACGAGACCTCGGCATGCTTGATCGTCGAGGACGAGCCTGTCGAAAGCACCGGCCCGATCCAGTCACCGGCGGCCTGCGGGCTGCCATCCGAGCTGAGGAGCACGGGACGGGTCGAGCTCCCTTCGATTTCGAGCACGCCTTCAACCAGAAAGTCCTGCCGCGGCGAGGTCTTCACGCTGTGCACCTGCACGCCCGCATCGATGTGCAGGGTCGCGCCAGGGCAAACCCAGAGGTCGGTGACCAGCAGGTAGGGCTTGTCGACAAGATCCCAGATCTGGGTCTCGCCGCAGGTCACGAGGTCCGGACAGTGGACGTCCCGCGCGGGCGATCCGTCAGGACCATCGAGGTAGGAGCACCAGTCGACGTGGGGACGGGTATCGGCGTAGCGGTGATCGATGATTCGCGAGCTGATTGAGAGCGGATCCGTGGTGCCCCACCAGTTCTCCGTGAACGGCACCACCGTGTGCTCAGCGTCGAGATAGTCGAAGGTCAGCAGGTCGTACGCTGCGCGATTGGAGTGGATTGAGCTCCGGGAGATTGACACGATCGGGTCGGCGTTTCCGTGAAGGTAGATGCCGTAGCGATCGTTGCCGGTGAACGCGCAGTCGGTGGCGGTGACCACCGGTGGGCCGGACCCGTAAACGTAGAGGCCGTCCTGGTTGTTGGTCATGGTGACGTGACGGAGCACTACGTCGGCGTCGTCACCGGCACGGATGCCCCAATCTGCCCGGCTGATCTCGGCGTGCTCGATCGTTGAATGGGACCCGGCGGAGAGGAACGGCCCGATCCAGTCACCCGTTGAGGGGGGAGTCTCGTCCGAGCTCAGGACGACTGGCGCGGCGTCCGTGCCGGACACCTCGAAGGTCCCTTCAACGAGGAAGTCTTGGCGCTGAGACGTCTTCACTGATCGCAGCTCGACACCGGGCTCGAGGCGCAAGGTTCCCGTGGGACAGACCCAAAGGTCCGAGGTGATCTGGTAAGGCTTATCCGTGAGGCTCAAGGTCTGGGTCTCATCACAGGTCGTGAGATTCGGACAATGAACATCCCGCGCCGGCACGCCTCCGGGGCCGTCCAGGAAGGCGCACCAGTCCACCGTGGGCCGCGAATCCGCGTAGCGGTGGTCGATGATGCGGGAGCCGATCGTTACAGGGTCGATCGTGCCCCACCAGTTCTCGCGCGCCAGGACGATCTCGTGCCATGGATCGGCGTACCCGAAGGTCATCAGGTCGTAGCTCGCTTGATTCGAGTGGATCTCGCTATGGGTGACCGTTACGTCGGGGTCAGGCGTCCCGTAGAGGTAGATCCCGAAGTGATCGTTGCTCGTGAAGGCGCAATCGCTTGCCGTTACCGTCGGGGGTCCGTTGCCTCGCACGTAGAGGCCCTCGTAATTGAACCGAGAACGTGTCCCGATCAGGTCCACGACGGCGCTGCCCGTAGCCTTGATGCCCATCTCGGCGTGGGAAATGTCCGCGTAACGGATGCTCGCGCGACCACTCCCGGCGACGCGCACTCCTTCCCAGTGGGAGACCTCTGGCACGGCCTCGTCCGAACGGATGGTCACTCGCGATTCCGGAGTCCCGTTGATCTCAAGGACGCCGTAGACCGAGATCGGGATCTTCGCCGTAGAACCAATGACGCGGATCTCGACGCCCTCTTCGATTTTCAGGGTTCCGGTATAGCAAACGACCAGATCCGTCGTGACGACGTAGGGTGCGTCCGTACGATCCCAGGTCGCTGTCTCGTCGCAGATGTAGAGATCGACGCAAGCCATATCCGTCGGCACGCCGCCGGGGGAGTCGAGCAGCGCACACCAGTCAACTCGTGCATTGGACGAGAGATCGAGTCGGTCGTAGATACGCGCAGTGATGTCCATGCCAACCGTGGTGCCCCACCAGTTTTCGCGGAAGAGGAATATCGTTTGCTCCGGCGTGGAGAACCCTCCGCCGAGGTGGATATCGTGCGCCCCGGAATTGCTGTGGATCTCCGATTGATGCACATCGATCGAGGCGTCGGTCTCGCTCGGCTTGCCCTCTCCGTAGATGCCGTAACGAGAGTTATCGGTGAACCAGCAGTTGCTGCCCGTGATCTCGACGTTTCCGAAGAAGGCCAGTCCGTCGCGGTTCTCCTGGGCATGGATGCCGTCGAGAACGACCGAAACGCTCTCTGAAAGGTCGAGTCCCCGTTCGGCGTGCTCGATATCGGCGTTGCGAAGGGATGCGGTGGCTCCACTGCGGAGCCGCAGACCGGCCCAATCCCCCGCCGCCGGTGTCGTCGCGTTCGAACGGAAGGTGACACGCGCCGCTTCGCTACCGTTCACGTCGAGCGTTCCCTCGACATCGATGCGAAGTGGGGTCGTCTGCGCTTCGATCTTCACGTCGACCCCGCTCTCGATGGTCAACGAGCATTCCGCAGCCACGCTGAGATCGCAGGTTACACGGTAGGGACTCCCGGATGCGGTCCAGGTCTCGCCGCAGATAGCACCGCACTTGAGCGTGTCGGCGTTGGCTGGCGAGACCAGGGCGCAAACGAGCGCCATGCAGGCGAAGAACCCGAGGAAGTTTTCGGGCCGGAGCCGGGGCGGGACGGATGGCAGAAGAGCGAACGGGACGCGAGTCAACATGGCGCGATCCTCCTCGCCCGGTAGTGGCGACAACAGAGACCGAAGTCCGCCAACGAATTTCGAGACGGCCCAACGGCTGGAGAACTGACCCGAACTCTTCATGGAGCAGGGAACTGACATTCCGCAGATGGGCTGACGCGAGATGGTTCTCGCCGTCGCGACCTCTCTCCAGTTCTCAAAGGAATGGCGAGGTCACACTTGGTAGGCCGTCGAACTCAGAAGCTGTCGCCTTTGGGCCTGCGCAAGAACAAGTTCCCAGTTCGGGACGCCGATGCGTTGCCCTTGGTTGCGTTGCTCCTCGCTCGAGTACGGCCAGGAGTCTGCGGAGGAGGTCCAACGCCGCCAGAGGCGTCGAGGGCCGGCAAGACTCGTGACGGACTCCCGTGTCGGGACGCTAGGCGTTCCTGCCACCAGGGTCGCGCCTGCCTGGCATCGCGACCTGGACAAGCTCGCCGGGCCCCTGATCTGCCGGGGGGGCGTGGCGGCAGCGCGAACATGGTGACTCGCCGCGGCGGCGCCAGAAGCGCCAGATCTGCAGGGCGAGATAGAGGACGCAGAAGAGGACCATCAGGAGGGCGAGGGTGAGCTGCATCTTAAGCCACGAGCTTCATGCCCATCAGGAGGGCGAGGGTGAGCTGCATCTTAAGCCACGAGCTTCATGCCCATCAGGAGGGCGAGGGTGAGCTGCATCTTAAGCCACGAGCCTCATACCCAACTGGTAGGTGGCCATTGCCGCCAGGTACGCGAGTACGGTCATGTAGGCGAAGGTGTAGGCAGGCCAGCGCCAGGAAGCGGTTTCCCGCTTCATGACCGCCAGGGTCGCGACGCACTGGCAGCAGAGGGCGAAGAAGACAATCAGCGAGAGCGCCACCGGTAGATTGAAGAGCTTCCGGCCATCGGGCCAGGTGGCGGACTTGATGACCCCGAGCAGGGTTTCCGAGCCCTCGTCAACGTCCGATCCGACGCTGAAGATTGTGCCGAGGGTCGCGATGACGATCTCCCGGGCCGCGAAGGAGCCCACGACCGCCATGCCGATGCGCCAGTCCCAGCCGAGGGGCTCGACCACGGGCTCGACGACCTGGCCGAAGCGGCCGAGCACGCTCTGGCTCAGGTAGGCAGAGGCTTCCTGCTGATCGAGCAGGAGCCGTTCTGCGGGACTGCCCTGGGCGGCTCTTTGGGCCTCGAAGTCCTGGTGGATGGAGGCTGGGTGAGGGAAGTAGCTCAAGGCCCAGATGACGACCGAGACCGAGAAGATCACGGTGCCGGCGTTCACCAGGAACGCGCGGGACTGGTCGATCAGCCGGGATAGGACGTTGCGCAAGACCGGCACGCGGTAGGGGGGGAGCTCCATCACGAAGGGCGAGTTCGGGCCGCGGAGGACGGTCTTCTTGACGATCAGGAGGACCGGGATCGCGACCGTGATCCCGATGAGGTGGGCCAGGAGGAGCACCAGCCCCTGCAGCCCGAGCCATCCGCCGAGGAGACTGCGGCCCGGAACGAAGGCGCCGATCAGCAGCACGTAGACCGGCAGCCGTGCGGAACAGCTCATCAGGGGGGCGACGAGAATCGTGGCCAGACGGTTGCGGCGGGAGTCGATGGCGCGGGCCGCCATGATCCCGGGGACCGCACAGGCGAAGCTCGAGAGGAGCGGGATCACCGATCGTCCGGAGAGCCCGAGGCGGACGAAGAGCTTGTCGGCCAGGAAGGCGGCACGCGCCATGTAGCCACAGTCCTCGAGCAGCGCGATGAAGAAGACCAGTACCAGGATCTGCGGAAGGAAAATGACGACGGCCCCCGCACCGCGGATGACCCCGTCCACGATCAGGCTCTGAAGTGGGCCGGGTGGTATCAAGCTGGAGACCTGGCCCGCCACCACGCCGAAGAAGCCATCGATGGCTTCCATGAGGGGTGCGGACCAGGAGTAGATCGCCTGGAAGATGCCCCCGAGGATCAACAGGAGGGCGAGGGTTCCCCAGACCCGGTGGGTAAAAAAGCCGTCGATGCGATCCGTCTTGGTGCGTGCCATCTCACTGGGGCGCCGGACACAGGCGTCGGCGATCTCGTCGATCCATCCGTAGCGCGCCACGGCCTCGAGGGCGTGCAGGGGGCGCTCGCTCTCGACGTCACGGCGGAAGGCGGCAAGCCTCCCAAGGAAGGCGACGCCGAGTTCTCTGAGCAGCCGCTTCTCGAACTCGCCTTCGACGTCGACCAGGATGCGGAGGGCTTCCGCCCACGCGACCTTGCGCTTCAGGGTGGCCTCCTCCGAGAGCAGATAGGCCTGCAACGCGTCAACTTGGCGGACGAGTTCCTGCGGCAGCTGCGCGCCTCGCGCGGGATGCGATCCGCGGTTCTCGAGCGCCTCCCCAAGAGCGCGACGCACCTCGTCGACCCCTTCTCCGCGGTCGGAGGAGGTCGGGATGACCGGGATGCCGAGGCGCTGCGAGAGGGCGGCCGCGTCGATCTCGATCCCGTGACGGCGTGCCACGTCGGACATGTTGAGCGCGACGACGAGAGGGTGGCCGAGTTCCATCAGCTGGGAGAGCAGGTAGAGATTCCGCTTGATGTTATTGGCGTCGAGGATCGCGAGGATGGCCTTGACCGAGAGTTCTCCTGCGTGCTGGCCGAGCATCACATCGACTGCGATGGCCTCGTCCTGCGAGCGGGCTGCGAGGGAGTAGGTTCCCGGAAGATCGATCAGCGAGACCGTGCGCCCTCCGAGCTTGAGATCGCCTTCGAGGCGTTCGACGGTCACGCCCGGGTAGTTGCCCACCCGGTGAGACAGCCCTGTGAGGGCGTTGAAGAGCGTGGTCTTTCCCGTGTTGGGATTGCCGACGAGCGCGAAGGACGCCGCGGCCTCGCTCAGGTGCACCGCTCCACTTCGACGAGTGCGGCTTCGGACTTGCGCAGCGAGAGGTTGTAGTCGTGGATGCTCACCTGCATCGGGTCTCCGAGGGGGGCGAGACGAATGACCTCGATGGTCGAGCCTTCGATCAGCCCCATCTCCATCAGGCGCTGGGAAATGGCGTGCGAACCGTGCACGGTCTTGATCCGTCCGCGGTGGCTGGGTCCGAGTGAATCGAGGGTCGTCATGGCCAAGAGTCTCCGAAAGCCGATCGCAGCAAGAAATGTTTGTTGCGAACGGATCTCATTTAGCACTACAAATCATACGGTATTGGCGCCCGATGTCAAGGGAGCTCCACCCCAGGCCGGTTCCTGAGCGGGGGATGTGGAGGCGAGGCCGCTTCGTCGGTAGCATGCAGCATTTCCTGCACACGAGGGGCACTTGCATGACACCCGACCGGAAGCATCCGCCGCAGGCGCTGGGAACGGCCTACGAGCAGCATGCCGTAAACATGGCGAAGCTCCTGGCCGGAGTCGTTCTCATTGGTGGGATCCTCCTTTCCTTCGCCACCCGGCAGGCCGGTCTGACTCTCTGGCTGAGCCTGGCGGCCTGTGTCGTGTGCGCCGGGCTGGCTTACTGGCTGTCCCTGCGCAAGGTCCGCAGACGACGCGAACTGCTCAGCCGACCCTTCCCCAGCGCCTGGGAAGCCGTGCTGCAAAAAGACGTCGCTTTTTTCCGCGCCCTGCAGCCCGGAGAACAGAGACGCTTCCGTGCGGAGCTGGTGACCTTCCTGGGAGAAAAGCGCATCACCGGCATCCGGACCGAGCTCGACACGCGTACCCGCGTGCTGGTTGGGGCCAGCGCCATCATCCCCATCTTCGGTTTTCCCGAGTGGGAGTGGGACCAGATCAGCGAGGTCCTGGTCTACCCCAGCCGCTTTGACGAGAACTTCGACCTGGAAGGCGGCGACGGGCAGCACATCCTCGGCATGGTGGGTACGGGAGCCATGAACCGGATCATGATCCTGGTGAAGCCCGACCTGATCGCCGGATTCACCAACCCGGGCGACAAGCGCAACGTGGGGATTCACGAATTCGCCCACCTCGTGGACAAGTCCGACGGCGCTGTCGATGGCGTGCCGCGCGTCGGTCTCCCGCCGGATGCGATCGCTCCCTGGATCGAACTCGTCCGCCGCAAGATGCGGGAGATCGACGACGGCGCGTCCGACCTCAACCGTTACGCGCTGACGAACGAGGCCGAGTTCTTCTCCGTCGCGGCGGAGTACTTCTTTGAGCGGCCCGGCATCATGGAGCGCAAGCACCCCGAGCTCTTCGCCATGTTGCAGAAGGTGTTCCTGCAGGACATGAAGAGCAGGGCGCGGGCCCTCCGCCGGGAGATCAGCTCCCGCAGGAAGAGCTTCGGGCGCAACTCGCCCTGTCCCTGCGGCAGCGGAAAGAAGTACAAGAATTGCTGTCTGGGGCGCTGAGCCTCACCAGGTCGGCGTCTGCAGACTAGCGAGCTGTTGCCGATGACTCCCGGAGCAGCGTCAGCGAGAGGGTCGCCAGCAGGATGACGGCCCCGCCAGCCAGGGCCCAAGGCCCAGGCACCTCGCCTTGGACGAGCCAGGCCCAGAGGGGGTTCAGCACGGGCTCCGCCATCAGCAGCAGGGCGACCTCGAGCGCGGAGAGGCGCTTCATACCGGAGGTGAGCAGCAGGTAGGCGAAGCCGATCTGTGCGACACCCAGGTAGCTGACCGAGAGCAGGTCCGGGAAGGTGACGGAGACGAAGGGCCAGGCGAAGGGGAGCGCGAAGAGAAAGGCCAGCAGGTTGCCGAGTGCGACGGCGGTGATGCCGCTGCCACGACTCTCGCCTTTCTCTCGGCCCAGCCAGCGCAGCCCGATCAGCGTTAGGCCGTAGCAGAAGCCCGCGCCCAGTGCCGCGAAGTTCCCGCGGAGCGGGTCTGGCGCGGTGGCCGTGGGCTCCGGGATGCCGACGAAGAACATCGCCATGCCGGCGGCCATCGCGGCCATGATGCCGATCTCTCGCAGCTTTGCCCTCTCGCCGAGCAGGAAGGGCGAGAGGACCAGGACGTAGATCGGGGCGGTGGCCTGGAGGAAGATGGTATTCGCCGCGGTGGTCAGCTTGTTGCCTAGGACGAAGAGGATCATCGTGGCGGCATAGCTCGCGGCGACGAGGACGACCGGCGGGCGCCACCATTTTTCTCGCCTCACGACCGGGATCAGCAGTACGAGGGCCGCCGCTGCGATTCCCGAGCGCAGGCAGGCGACCTGCCAGCCGACCAGCGAACAGGCTTTGATCGCCGCGCCCCCCGTCGAGAAGAGGGCCGCGGAGGCGAAGACCTGCAGGCGAGACACGAATCGAGCCGACATTGACCTCCCTCTGACGAAGAGACGCCCATCATCATAGACGAGCCGACATCGACCTCTCTATGACGAAGGAGGTCCATCATCTTACTGGATGAGGTTGTGTTACCTTCTTGGCTCCAGAGATCGGCAACGAAGGCAGCGAGGAACCCAAGATGACGGACG
>JANTFM010000122.1 GCA_024763475.1 Acidobacteriota bacterium
CCAGGAATGGCCCACCCAGGTTGATTCCCAAGACGGAGGCCCACTCCTCTGGGGTCGTCTCCTCGACCCGCCCAAAAAACGCTCGCCCCGCATTGTTGACCAACGCGTCCAAAGCATCAGATTGCGCTGCAAGTTCGCCTGCGACGCGCTCCACATCAGCCACCGACGACACATCTGCGTCCATTACGAGGCACTCAACTCCTGGGTTGACGTCGGAGCAGATCCTGGCGCTTTCCTCGAGCGCTCCACGACGCCGACCGACGAGCACAAGCAATGTCGCATCGGCTGCCAAGCGCCGGACAATCGCTCTTCCGATTCCGCTGCCCGCCCCCGTCACTAGCGCACGCCGAGGTCCGATTCTCCCCGCATCCTGCACGTGGGCATCCTCTATCCTTGCCATTCCAACTCCCGTCTCCCAAAGCCATCCTACCGAGGCTCACTCTCGCCACCAAGTGCGCGAATCTGCCCTACGACTCCCTTCGCGATCGCGTTGGGAATAGGAATCGTGAGGTTGTACTGGGCGATTCGCCACCGCCTATCGATACGGCGCAGCACCCCCGTACCCCGACACTTCCCGTACGCCGCGCTGCTCAATTGCTCATCAAACCACGCGATCTCCCCCCGGCGAGAGCTCGATCGCCCTCGAGACCGGCTCGAAAACACACGCAGACTCCCCTCGAAAAATTGGCTCTGCAAAAACTCTGAACTCCACCACCGTCCACCGCTCCCCACCAATCATACTCAACCTAGGTTGATTCCAGGTAGCGTCCCGCATCCCGAGTCTACCGGGTTCATGTCTCCAACCCGCACACGATTCTGCGCCCCGCGACCTCCTTCAGTCCTTCGAGATCAAGCGGAGAGTGTCGAACGACACCAGATATGAGACGGAAAGAGGCGCCCTATGACGCAGGTCGGCCGTTATCTCAGATTTCTGAAAGACGCGTCCCGACAGCAGGCAAGCTGCTGTGAATCGAGGATCAGAGCGGCTGAGATTCCCTGTGCGTTCAGACGTACCGACAGAGTCTAGACTGGCTAGTGTCCTGCGCCGAAGGTATTCGAGAGCCTCCGGCGCGGGTTACTAGTAACCAGGATCGCAGGGCACGCCATATCTCAAGCGAAGAAGGTAGGTACCGCTCGGGAATACGACATCCGTCGCAGCGTTGCAGAATCTCTCCCATGCTTTGCGATATGCACGCACGAAGTTCCTGATTCGCATCAGCACTTCTTTGCGGCGAACCGCATCCTTGCATGCGACTCGTGGATGGGTACGCTCGCGCCTTTCTTGGCTGGTCGATGCCGCAAAGGGAGATTGATCCAGTACGCCACGGCGGCCGAGGAAAGGTTGCCCCATGCGTCGAGCCTCCCGCTGGATGTCCTCCTGGCGCTGCTCGATTCTGGACCTTAGCCGGGCGATCAGTTCCCCCGGCGGAATATGAGCTAACGCCGGTGGAATCCGCAGCTTGAGCTCGGCTTTCTCAGGCAATACCCCTTTCTTCCGAAAGAAGAGTCCAGGCCGGCTGGCGGAGACGACCCTGCCGTCCAGATCTTCGGGAAGGCTGTTCAGGCCCGGCCAGGCTCTCGCGTCAGATACGAGACGTGCCTTCACCGGATTGACGTTGACATAGACCATTTTGTCCAAGACATCTTCTGCCTGCTCAAGCCGGACGGCAGAGTAGGGACCCTGAGACCAAACGACTTCCTTGCGCCCAAGAAGTGTATTGACGGTCTTTGCGACGAACTCGTTTAGCCAGTGCATGAACGCTGGGAGCTGCGCATGGGGGTCGGTCGCAATGATGTGGTAATGATTGCTCATGACACAATAAGCGTGAATCTCGATCCCGTACTTCTCGGCTGCGACAGCAAGACAGTAAAGGAAGATTTGATTGAGCTCTTTTGACGGACGAAGCAGATAGGTTCTCAGTAGGCATCTCCGCGTGAGGAGATAGGTAACGCCAGGATCGATGGGCCTAGGGAGGGACATAGAATCTCCTTTCTGAAGGGTCCAATCCCTATCGCAATTCCCGCGCCACCCTGGTCGATCCGGTAAACACAATACTCTATATAGTTTAGGACCATCACGAATGAGGCCGCGCGAAGCGGTCGTCCGCATGAGAACGGCTGGAGCGGACACCGCAACACTTTTTCCGGACACTTTCCGAAATGGCATGGGCGTGGCGAGAGTCGCGCAACCCCATGGACAACGGTTGAAAAGAGCTCTTGGAGAAGTCATGGAGCGGGAGACGGGACTCGAACCCGCGACCCCGACCTTGGCAAGGTCGTGCTCTACCAGCTGAGCTACTCCCGCGCGACTCGCTGGCCGGGCTTCTGAAGGACTAGACACAGCAGTCCGGAGGCCATCGGCTCAGGCGAAGCGGGATTCTAGCCCTTGCCCGGTTGGGCGTCAAGGATGATTGCGCCATCAACCTGGGAGGTCTCCGGAAGATCGGTTGCGCCATCAACCCGGGAGGATTGCAAGATGCATGCGTGCCAGCACCATCAACGCGGGGGAGGTCCGGGAGATTGGTTCGCGTCATCAACCTGGGAGGGTTCCGGGGGGAAGGGGTGGAGAGTCTGCTTGGCCTGACGCCAGATAGAGAAGGCTACAGCGAGGAAGACAGGACCGAGGACGAGACCCAGAAGACCAAAGCTGGCGAGACCGCCGAGGACACCGAAGAAGACCAAGATGAAAGGAACCCTGGCGGGGCCGGAGATAAAGAGCGGGCGGAGGAAGTTGTCGATCGTGGAGACGATTCCTACACACCAGATCGTAAGAAAAACGGTCTGCCACCAAGCACCCTGGGCCGCAAGCATCAGGATGGTGGGCGCCCACACAACAGTCGCACCAAACGGGATGACGGCGAAGAAACCCGTGGCGACGCCCAGCAGGACCGGGGCGCGTACGCCGGCAATCCAGAAGCCCGCCATTGCAAAGAGTCCTTGCGCCATCGCCGTCATCAGCCAGCCGAAAAACACGGCTCGAACGGTCTCGCGCACGGCAGCAACCAAGGCCTGTCCCCGGTCTCCGCTCAGACGATTCAGGAGTTCGTAAAATTCCTGCTTGAGCGTATCTCCGTCCCGATAGACGAAGAAGAGGGTGAAGACGGTAAAGAACAGCTTCGCCAGCACGCGAAGAAGATTGCCGCCGATGATCAGGACTTCGCCCGAGCGCTGGATAGTTTGGTGGGCCCACTCCGTTCGCTGGACCGGATCGCCGACCTGATGGACGATTTCGTTGACCAGTTCGCCGAGGAACGGCAACCGCTCCAAAAACGCAGGGAGTACGGGCTTCTCGGCGGTTGACCAGGCAGAGAGTCGCTCGAGTTCCGGACCAAGTTCCCGTACCAAGACCACACCCAAACCGAGAATGGGGGCCAGCACCAGAACGAGGAGCATCGTCGTCATCAGCAGTGCTGCCACGGTTCTGCGCTCACCGAGCCAACCACGCAGTCGTCGATAGGCCGGCCAGGTGGCGCTGCCGAAGACCAAGGCCCAGAGAATGGGGGTCACGAAGGGCGCGAGAACGCTGAACACCCCGACGAGCACCGCCAGGAGCGCCAAGAGAGAGAGGACCAATCGAGCTGGCTCCACGCGCATGGACCGATGCTACTCCGATCCCGGCCCCGCTGCGAAGTGCTCTTCGATGGCGGGCAGGAACTCGTTTGGATCGTTGATACTCCCAATCGCCTGCCGCAACTTGCGCGCACCCGCGAGCCCCTTAGTGTAGCGACCGGCAAATGAGCGGATCTTGTGCAAGGCCGTCCGGGGATCCTCGTCGCGAATGATCCAACGGAAATGAGCCAGCATCAGGTCCTTGCGCTCCCCAGAAGTCACCTCAGGCACAGGCTGACCAGCCAATAGCGCCGCCGCCTTGCGGAAGATCCACGGGTCTTTCAGCGACGCGCGCCCGATCATGACACCATCGCAGCTGGTCCGATCGATCATCTCGACCGCATCCTCCGGCCGCTTAACATCTCCGTTGCCGATGACAGGGATGTCGATGGCCTGCTTGAGCGCACGGATCTGATCCCAATCGGAAACACCCGTATACATCTGACGGGCTGTTCTTCCGTGCAGGGTGACCGCATCGACGCCGAGGTCCTGGCAAATGCGCCCCAACTCCATGTAGTTGACGGGATCCGATCCCTTGCCCAGACCGAGCCGAAACTTGACTGTCAGAGGGATGCTCAGCACCTTGCGGCAGGCCTCGATGATCTTCGCCGCGCGCGGAAGATCACCCATCAATGCCGCGCCGGAACAACCTTTGAGCACCTTGTTAGCCGGACAACCCATGTTGATGTCGCAGACATCAGCCCGCATCTCTTCAACGAGGGCAGCACAGTCCGCCATGCGCTGGGGGTCCTTGCCGTAGATCTGGATCGCGAGGGGCCGCTCCTCTTGAGCAAAGACCATTTTGTCTAAAATGGGCTTCACCCCCCGGGTCACCGCCTCCGACGAGATGAACTCCATCGAGACCAGTCCAGCGCCGCCCAGACGACGGATCGTCAAACGGAAATAGCGGTCGCAGATGCCCGCCATCGGAGCCAGCACGAGTGGTGGGACGATTCGCAGCCCTCCGATCGCCAACCCCGTCATTCGCCGAGAACCCCCAGGAAGCCGAACGCGACCACAACGAGAGAATGGCGGATCTCACCGGAGCGAATCAAGCGAGGAATGTCCCCAATCGGGCGGGTGACCACTTCGATCCGCTCGAAGGGCTCGAGCGCCTTGTGCTTGCCCAAGGTCACGCCCTCTGCAACAAAACAGTGGCAGATGTTGTTCTGAATCGCGGGGTTCGGCGCCACCCTGCCCAAACTACGAGCCTCCAGAGTCTCAAAGCCCGTTTCCTCTCGCAATTCGCGCAACGCCGCCGCTCGCGGTTCCTCTCCCGGATCGACGATTCCACCAGGAATCTCGAGTTCCACCTGCCGCGATCCGTGCCTGTACTGGCGGATCAGCACGACCTCCCGCTCGGCCGTGATCGGTATGATATTGACCCAGTCCGGGCCGTCGAGAACCACGAAGTCGTGTTCCAGACCCTCCGGCTCCAAGCGATAGTGATCCAGCCGCACCTGGAAGATGCGATGATCGGAGACAACACGACTCTCCCCCAGCTTCCAGCTCTTGTCCGGCACCGTTCTATCCGTAGGCCGTGAAAGGGTGCGCCAGGAACAGGATGACGCGGAAGATCCAGGGAGCCACGAGTCCAAAAAGCTTCCAAGCGATGACCAACCCGATCAGTCCCGCCGCCGGCAGGCGACGAAACCCGTCCATCACCCTGGCGACGGTCGCCCCTCCGAAGCCCTCGATGACGGATGCACCGTCCAGCGGCGGCAGCGGAAACAGATTGAAGACCATCAGCATGCCGTTCAGCATGGCGGTGATACTCAAGAAACGCGCCAGTGCGAAGATCAACGGATCTTCACCACGGGGATCGACGAGAGCCTCGAAGCCGGCGCGGAGCGGAGCTTCGCCCGCACCGGATGCCACCATGAGGTGGATGCCACCGATCGCCGCGACGAGGAGTAGAAAGTTCGCGGCAGGGCCAGCAGCCGCCATCAGGGCCGCACGACGGGGGTGACGCGCTGCCCATTGCGGATCGTAGGGTGCGGACGCCCACCCGATCATGAAACCCTGCCACAGGTAGGAAAGCAGCGGAACGACAATCATCCCGATCGGTTCCCGGCGCAGGTGCGGCAGGGGATTGAGACTCACCTGCCCTTCCCGGTACGCAGTCGAGTCCCCGCCAAGATAGGCAACCAGCGCATGGCCAGCCTCGTGACAGGTCGCCGAAACGACGAAAGCCACGAGCCAGAGCGCAAACCCCACAGGATCGAACGCCATGATTCCTTCAAGCCTTCTTCAAACTACCGCAGGCCCAGAAGGCCACTCCGGCGAGGACGAGGTAGCTGAGCCCCCCGGCGACCGCCAGGCGCGCACGATCTCCCGCGAAGACAGTCTCGATATAATCGACCCTCGCGACGAGCGCCAGCGTCAGTCCAACCCAGATCGCGAACAACCAGGCCGCGGCCTTCGTCCCACCGGGGAGGTATCGTATCGAAGGCATGGCCAGCAGACAGACCACCCCAGCAGCTAGCGGACGCAGCTGGCCCGCCATTCCGAGCCAGACGGCGACGACACTGCCACACAGCACGATGGCACAGAGGATGAGCCGGGCAAGGCGCCTCGCGGGCGTGTCCATCAGGCTCGCGCTCATACGAAGACCGACGTGATCTGCCGCTGAATCTCCTCCGCGGCCTCGCGGGGACTCTTCGCATTGCGGATGGGCCGGCCCACCACGATGTAGTCAGCTCCTCCCTCGAAAGCATCAACTACGGTCACGACCCTCTTCTGATCATCGACGGGGCGATTCTCAACCGGCCGTATTCCGGGGGTGACGATCAGCAACTTCTCGCCCAAATGATCCCGGAGGCGCGGCGCCTCGAGCCCGGAGGAGATAACACCGTCGCAACCCCTCTCGAGGGCACGTTTGGCCCGCGAGAGGACGAGTTCCTCGACGTTGCAGTCGAAGCCCAAATCATCGAGGTCCCCTCGATCCAGACTGGTCAGCACCGTCACGGCGAGGATCTTGAGCTCGCCACGATCTACGGAACCGGCAGCCTCCAGGACGCCATCGTTGCCGTGGACGGTGGTGAAGTTTGCTCCCCGTCCGACGAGCTGGGTGACCGCGTTCTTCACTGTCGCCGGCACATCAAAAAATTTCAGGTCGACAAAGACCTTTTTGCCCTGCTCTCGCAGCCACTCCACGAGCTCGAAATAGCCCCCAGCCATATTGAGCTGCAGCCCGAGCTTGAAGAAGTTGACACTGTCGCCGAGTTCCCGTACCAACGCGCGGGCGCGCTCCGCACTCGGCACATCGAGCGCGAGGATCAGGCGCTCATTCGGCGGAATGTCCTTGTTGGAACGGCGGGATCGATCATTCATCGTCAGCTCCTCCCCTCGCGCGAACAGGCCGGGGCTTCGCGCATTCTATCCGGGCACGACGCAGCGTGCCTTAGGGCCCGCACAAGAATAACTACCCCTTCTCGCATCGTATCTCCGGGCCATTCTCGGCCGAGCTCAATCGCGAAAACCTCTAGGTCGCTCTGCCACGCCTCCTTAGCCTCAATTCCCCGAACCAAACAGGATCCGAATCTGGGCGCGAGAACCGGGTCCTTACTCTTGCGCGAACCCGTACCGGGCCACGCTACCCTTCCCGTGGTACCCAGACCAGCGCCACGCGGCTCACCGAGCTATCCGTCTTGCGGGGCCGCACGAGGACCTCTGTCGGTTCGTAAGCTGCCAGCGAGAACGTCTCCTGTCGCCCAGCGAGCTGCTCCTCGAACTCGGACTCCAGCAATGCTAGCTTCTCCTGCAACTCGGCAACCTGGTCCTGCGCCCGGGAGATGTCCCCCCGCTCCCGGGCCGCCCGGCTGGCGCCCCTCAAGCTCGTCGAAGCTCTGCCAACAGCCGATGCCTTGCGCCCGAGCAGTGCACCGAGCACCGTCGCCCCGATACTGATCGCCGTCTGCAGCTTCTGGTGCGAGTACTGCGACGACTCGCGCTCGACCCGCCGCTGAGCCGTCTGGATTCGCTCCTCCAAGCGAGCGAGCTTGGGCGCGAAACGCCCGCGAAGCTTGGCCACCTCTAGGTCCCGCCTCTCGCGAACCGTTTCCTGTAGCCGCACCTGAAACTCAGCCTCGGACTCCTCGGGCCGCGAAATCAGCTTCAGTGCCTTCACCGCCCGCAAGGTCAGCGGCGCCTCCCGATAGAGATAGGTCTTGAGGGATCGGGCCCAGCTGTCATAGCTCTTGGCCCGCATCGCGCGGGCTGGCAGCGGGAGAAACACGGCCCCATCGACCGGTATCTCCAACAGATCCGGCTCAGCATCGAGCCATTCGCTCCCGGTCCAGGGGGCGGTGCCAACCTGATCGTGGAGCGGGACGAGGCACTGGAGCGTCTTCCAGAAATCAACCTGGGTGCGAGCCTGCGCGAAGTGCAGATCCGCAACGCCGAGCAGGCAGGGCCGGTATTTGAGGGCGCCCTCCACCCCTCTGCGAGGCGCGAGAAAGTACTCCTCGACCCCCGCGGGCAGCACCGGCCTCGTGGATGAAGCACGCCCCAAGCGTCCCTTGCGGGAGGCCGCCACTGCCGAGACACCGGTCTTCGCCGCGGCAGCCGTGGCAAGCCCCTCCTTGAGGGGAGTCATCAGGCGGCGAATCTGTTCCCGGGTGAGCGGTCCCCTGAGGTAGGAAAGAACCCAGCGCGTGTGGAAGAGGACCGGCTCGCCCTCGTGCACGTTGTTCATCAGGAACACGCGCTTGCCGAGCCCGGAGAGCAACTGGTCAATCCGCGCCCGATCGAAACTCGAGCCGGAGCTGGTCGAAGCGCCCTCAAGCCCGTCGAGCACCCGCATCTTGTCCCGTTCGGTCTGCAATCGCCCCAGGAACCAGGTCCCCGCGTTGGACAGCGCCTTGTAGTCGAGGTCGACCGGATTTTGGGTTGCCAGCACCAAGCCCAACCCAAAGGCGCGAGCCTGCTTGAGCAGGGTCAGGAGAGGCTGCTTCGATGGCGGCTTCGCCGAGGGAGGCAGGTAGCCATAGACCTCGTCCATATACAGCAGTGCCCGCAGGCTGGGCGTTCCGGACTGCGTGCGCATCCAGGCGATCAACTCACCGAGGAGAGTCGTGACGACAAACATTCGTTGGGCATCGTCGAGATGCGCAATCGAGATGATGGAGATCCGCGGCTTACCGGATTCGTTCCATAGCAGCCTGCGGGGATCCATCGCCTCCCCTTCCCGCCAGGCACTGAAACCAGGAGACGCCATCAGGTTATTGACCTGCATCGCGAAAGTGAAGCGATCCTTGGCGGAGTAGACCGACTCAAGATCCATCACGCCAATCCGGTCGAAAGGAGGGTTCTGGATCTCCCGGATCAACCCCTCGAGCTCAAGAGACCTCTCGTCCGACCAAGCCTTGTCGATGATCGTGCAAAGCAGGATAAACTCCCGGCTGCGCACGGGATCGGCATCGATCCCCAGAAGTCCGAGCAGACCCGTAACGATCCCCGTCAGATGGGCTCGCAACGCCTCCGCGTCCTCTCGGAGCTCCGCCGGTGGTGGATCGAAGGAACGCAGCATCGTCAGGGGCAGCCCCGCGCTGCTGCCGGGCGTGTAGATCCTAAGCTCCGCAGCGTCCTTGAAGCGCTGGATCCTCGCCGAGTCCTGGCCCCAGCTATCCAAGCCCTTGTGCCACAGATCTGCCGTTTTTTCAGCGAGTTGAGAAACTGTCTGACCCCGCGTTGCCGCTTCCTGAGGGTCGATCCAAGGCTCGAAATCCTCCCCTGCCAGCGAGGGGAAGCTAAGTGCCAAGTTCCCCAAGTCCCCCTTCGGGTCAATGATGATTGCGGGAATTCCATCGATCGCCGCCTCCTCGATCAAGGACACACAGAGCCCGGTCTTGCCGCTGCCTGTCATGCCGACACAGACGGCGTGTGTCGTCAGATCCTTCGAATCGTAGAGCAAGGGCTGGTCTCGATGGGTTCCGGTCTCGGGACGATGGATCCCTCCCAGGTAGAATGCGCCCAGCGTCTCGAACTGCTCGGCCCGCGGAGAACCAAACTTGTCTGTTTTCATTCTGTTTCCCTCTGCTATGATTTCGGCACGAAGGGGACTAGCGTAAGCCGCATCGCCTCTCGATCCAAGATCTGGAATCTCGGTCGAGCGTGTGACTTTTCGAGTCCCGCAGCGTCTGGAAGTGTATCAGCGGCAAGAAACGCCCGGCTCGCACACTCGTCATTTCGAGATGCGGCACTACTTATTCAGGCTCGAGACCACACGAGCCGCTCTACAAGGGGAGACACACCATGTCCTATGAAATCAAGACGATCGAAGGAATCGGCCCGACGTTCGGCGCAAAGCTGGAAAGCGCTAAGATCAAGACGACCGACGACCTGCTTGAGGCCGCCGCCACCCCCGGTGGGCGCAAGAAGCTGGCCGAAGCCACGGAGTTCAGCGAGAAGCAGATTCTCAGCTGGGTCAACATGGCCGACCTGCTGCGCGTTCCTGGTGTGGGCAAGGAGTATTCCGAGCTGCTCCACGCCGCCGGCGTTGACACCATCAAAGAACTCCGCACCCGCCGGGCCGACAACCTCACCACGAAGATGGCCACCGTCAATGACGAGAAGAAATTGACCCGCGCCGTACCCGCCGAGAAGACGGTCCTGGGCTGGATCGAGGCTGCCAAGGGAATGGATCCGAAGATCAGCTACTGACCCTGCCAGGAGGAACGAGGAGCAGCCGCACGGAGACGCGACGCGCGCGCAATCTCAGGACCTTGGGCGGCTCCTCACCTTCCAGCTCGAGGCAAGCGAGCGTTCCCCGTGGGAACGTAGCAGGATGAGGATGCCCACACATCCACAACCCAACGACGACGACCTGGTGGCCCTGGCGAAAGCTGCGCAAGAAGGCGATACGCGGGCCTTCGACCAACTCGTCCTGCGCCATCAACGGGGCGTCATGGCCAACTGTCGACACCTGACG
>JANTFM010000123.1 GCA_024763475.1 Acidobacteriota bacterium
GTCCGGATTGGACCCGAGATGCCCAACTCCTCGACCTCGACACCCTCCTGGCGCAGACCCTCGGCCCAAGGCCCACCCGACGCGAGCACGGCGACCGAGACCTTGAACCGCCCCCGGCGCGTCAACTCCCGCGCCAGGGTCATCACGGCCAACTCGGTCCCCCCCGGCCCCAGCGAACCAGTCATCAGGAGGACATGAGCGCTCGCGCTCGTCACCGGGCCCCTTCGTCCGCGCGGGCACCGCCGATGGTGGACACGACGAAGCGCCGCTTGCCGGATGCCAGGGGAGGGATCTCCTCGTGTTCGCTGAGGTCGATCCGGATCCTTTCGCCGAGTTGCTCCCGCAGGACGGCCAGCAGCTGCTCGCGATGCTCCTGGTCGTAGCCTTCCCCGGGGACGATCCTCAGATCGAGGTGGTCCTCCGCGTCCTGGATCACCTGGAACTGCAGGATCGACTGATCGTAAGGGCGGAAGATCAGCGTGAAGAAGGTCCCGCCGAAGGCCTTGCCCTCGGGGGTCACGACGACATCCATCGAGCGTCCGTCGACCGCCGCGAGGCGCCGCCATGGACGACCCGCCGGATCGGCTCCCGCCAAGGGCGTCCCGAGATCGTCGATCCGGTAGCGAATCATCGGCATCGCCCGGGCATCGAGATCGGTAATGACCATCTCGGAAAGCGAGTCTTCGCCCAGCGCCGGCAGGAACTCGAAGAACATCCTCATCTCTGCCAGGTAGAGCCCCTCCCCCTTGGGACAGTCTCCCGCGATCATGCCGAACTCGCGCGCGGCGTAGCGATTGCGTACCTTCGCGCCGAAGCTCTCTTCCAGTTCCTCCCGCACGGAAGGATAGAGGGCCTCGGCCGAGGTGTAGATCAGCCGCGCCCCGATCCTTCGGCAGCGCTCACGCCCCATTCGGCGCGCGATGTGCCGCAGGATCGAAGGGTAGGTCACGATGACTTCCGGCCGGAAGCGCTCCATCCGGTCGAAGTGCGAACTCAGCTCCTCGTCTCCCACCCCGTAGACGGAGAGGAAGAGGCGATTCGTCACCCGATCGTAGACCCGCGAGGCGCGGGAAGGCTCGGTCTCAAGAGAGGCGCCCCAGAGGCTGACCATCGGGGTCCCGGGCACCACGCCATCCCAGAGTTCGAAGAGCCGGCCGGCCGCACGTCTGCGGTCGTGGGTGTCCATGTCAACGTAGAACCACACGTTTCGTCCGGTAGAGCCCCCGGTCGACTTGTGGGTCACCCGGCCGACGGGGGGCTGCGTCGAGACCATGGCCTCCCGATTCGCGTTGATGATCTCCTTGGTGGTCGTCGGGAGCTGCGCCAGATGGGCCGGCGTGCGGAAATCCTCCGGCTTCGCGCCGAGTTCCTTCATCCGCTCGCGCCAGTAGGGCACAGAACGGTAGGCGTGATCGAGGAGATCCCGCAGCCGCTCCCACTGCCAGCGCTGAAAGGTCTCGGCAGACCAGGTCTCCATCTCCTGGAACTCCCTGAGACGGGCGTGGAAGTGCCGTCCGCTCTTCCAGGCGATGGCCCGATCGAAAGCCTTGGAGATCACGGGATGCATGAGTTCATTCCTCGGCCCCGGGCGGAACGCCACCCGAGGGCTTGACGAATCGGCGGTAGAGCCAGATCGCCTTGATCGGGAGCTCCATGTAACCGTTGCCCCGGTTGCGCTCGACCTTGAGCGCGAAGGACAGGGCCCAGGGCCAGGCCTTGCGGGTACCGCGGAAGAAGGAGGAGCCGGAGATCCTGCCGATATGGAGCGGGTTGGTCCCGCGGTGGTTTCTCGGCTGCTTCATCCGCGAAGGCACCGTCGCTGCGAGATAGCCGCACTCCTCAAGGAGCTCAAAGGCCACCGGACAGGTGCCTCCGTTGGGCCAGCACATGAAGCGCACCGGCTTGCCGGTGATCGCTGCAAGGGTCTCCCGCGACGCGACGAGTTCCTCCCTCAAGCGCTCGCGGAACGCTGCATCGTTTTCCCGACGGATCGGCTCGGCAGCCTGTGCCGAAGCGATCTCCCGCAGCGTCTCCTCCCAGTCCGGCCGGTCGAAGAAGGCTCGCCCGCCCTCTTCCTGCACGAACGCAGTGAGCTTCGCCTCGAGCGCCGGGTCCGGCGTGACCGCGGCGTGGGAGAGCGCCAACTTGTTCTCGTAGACCGGTGCGCCCCAGGGAATGTCCTCGTGGCGGATCTCCTGAAACCAGGAAGGCTTGCGCTCGGGATTCCGGTTCCACCACATCCAGCGCAGATCGCGCAAGGGGAGATGCGGGTTGTGAAAGCGCACGACGCGTGTCGAGACCGGCAGCCAGGTATGGGTCTTGCCGTGGGACTGCAGATCCATCACGCCCTCATCGGCGAGACGCCGCAGCTCGGCCCGGTTGAGGTAGCCGAAGCACTCCAGCTCCTCCTCGCGCAGCCGTCCCGCCAACACGTCGTCCATCGTCGGCCGCGCCGTCTCCCCGTCCTGGATGAAGTCCGTGGGCACGAAGACCGTCCCGGTGAAACCGTACTTGCGCAGCAGCGGCGCCGCGTAGACCCAGTTGTCCAGGTAGGCGTCGTCGAAGGTCAGGATGATCGGCCGCTTCGGCAGCGGCGCCCCTTTTGACAGGTGGTCGTGGAGCTGCTGGAGCGTGATCGTTGTGTAGGAGCGGCGGCGAAGGTACTGCAGGTAGGCCTCGAACTGATGCGGGGCGCACCAGACGCTGAAACTCTTCGGCCGATCCGCGCGAAACCCGACGATGCTGTGCAGCATGACGACCGGAACCTTCACCGGGCGGGTGTTCATGGCGATCCGATGGACGAACGCCGCTCCACACACGAGAAGGACCATCCAGAGCCACACCGAATCTCCCGCACTTAACCAGAGGATGAGAGCACACGAGAGGCCGACAACCGCCAGGAAGACCGTCACGGCGCGCCCCGCTCGGATCATGACTTGGCCTGAGGCATCTTGCGGGCAGGGTTCCCGAAGAAGAACTCCCCCTTCCCGGCATCGCGCAGAAGGACGCTCCCGGGTCCGATGCGGCTGAACTCGCCCAGGGACAGCCCCGGGACGATCGTCGCATTGGTCTGGACCTCGACGCCGCGTCCCAGCGTGACCTTCCCCGTGATGTTCACACCCGGCGCCACGGTCGAATAATCGCCGATGACACAGTCGTGTCCCACCGTGGCATTGAGATTGACGGTCGTGTGCCGGCCGAGACGCGTGTCGTAGGCCACGACGACGCCCGCTCCGACGATGCAACCATCGCCCACGGTCGTCCCCGCACCGAGGACGGCACTCGGGTGCAGCGCCGTTGCCCACGCGAGTCCGGACCCGGAGAGACGCTCATCGAGCGCCTTCTTGGCCTGGGCGGAAGCGATCGCAAGAAGCGCCAGGATCCCGTCTCCAGCGTGTTCCTCGAGCCACTGGCTCTTGCCAAGCAGCGGCAGGCCGCCGCACGAGGTGGCGGCACCTGGCTCGCCGAAACTGTCATCGACGAATCCGAGGACTTCAGGAGACCCGAGCCCCGCCGCGCGACGGGCCCGCAGGATCTCCAGCGTGCCGCGGCCATGCCCGCCCGCGCCCAAGATGACGATCCGCCCGGTCAAGAGAATTCCTCCTGTACCGGCTCACCGGTTTCGTGCCCGAGCCCCGCCTCGCGACGGGCCCGCAGGATCTCCAGCGGGCCGCGGCCATGCCCGCCCGCTCCCAGGACGACGATCCGCCCGTTCACGAGGACTCCCCCTGTGCCGGCTCGCTCGCTTCGAGTTCAGCGCGGCGGCGCTTCCAGTAGTCCGCGTCGGCGATCTGATCCGTCGCGGTGAGAACCGAGGGAATCGTCAGGCAGATCGCCTTGAGATCCATTGTGAAGCTGAGCTTGTCGATGTAGATCACGTCCAGGCGGATCCGCTCGGGCCAGGCAATCGCGTTGCGGCCGTTGACCTGGGCCCAGCCCGTGATTCCGGGCCGCACACTCAGGCGCCGCCGCTGCGTCGCGTCGTAGAGTTCGGCCTGGTAGTAAAGCCCCGGACGGGGACCGACCACACTCATCTCGCCCCGCACGACGTCGAAGATCTGCGTCAGCTCGTCGAGGCTGAGCTTGCGGATGATGCGCCCGACCCGGGTGATGCGAGAGTCGTTCCTTTCGACGAGAATCCCCGCTCCCTTGTGCTCCGCGCCGAGGCACATGGACCGGAACTTCGTCAGAAGGAAGGGGCGACCGCCGAGACCGACCCGCTCCTGCCGATAGAGCACGGGCCCGGGGTCCTCGATCTTGATCGCGAGTGCGATCAGCAGCATCAGCGGACCGAGCACGAGGAGAACGGCGGCTGCGATGACCAGATCGAACACCCGTTTGCCCCAAGCCGAATACCAGCCCCGGCGAGGACCCGGCACGCCCTCCATCGTGTAGGGCAGCCGCTTCATCGCGTTCCCTTCACCGACGAGATCGACAGGGGCGCCGTCGGGAAGACGAGCATCCGGCCGCCCATGGGGTGACGCCGCGCGAGAAGCGCCAGGACCTCATCCCAGCTCCGCGCGTGGGGATAGTCCTCGTGGAAGGACTTGCGCACGTCATGCTCTGAGAGCGTGGGCGCAAAGACCACGAGCTCGCGGCCTTTGAGATAGGGCCGCCGCACCGGATCGCGATAGATCCTCCCTCCCGGACCATGCACGCTATGGTAGCCCCGGCCATGGGGGCAGGCGGCACTGACGATGACCGTCCCACCCGCCCGCGCCGGAGGAGGATCACAGCGGTAGGCATTGAACGCGTTGCCGACCTGCAGCAACTCCTCGTCCTTCGGGTAGGCGTTGAGGAGGACCGCATCCGCTCCAGGCCGGATCGGCGTCCTGAAGACCTCGCGGCCGAAAGCGACGGCCGCGCGGTGCGCCGCCACGGGGTGTCCGTAGAAGTGACCCAGGGGCTCACGGCGCGCGCCGGGCACGATGTTGACCACGGCTTGCAACCCCGCCGCAAGCGCGATCTCTTCCATCTCCGCCCGGGCCCGGTTGCCCTCGACGACACCGATCCCGGCGCCGGAGAGCCCGGTCACCGCGGGCCGATGGTTCATCTCGAGCGTCTCGATTCCCGCAACACCCGGGAGCACGATCTTGCCCCCTCCTCCGAATCCGGCGTAAGGGTGCGGGACCACTGAGCCGACGGCGAGCTTCAGCTCCGCCTCGATGAAGTTCCGGTTGATGTGGATCGGGATGCCACCCCGGGATACGCCGAGGTCGACCAGGTTCTCGTAGGGATGATGGTTCCAGACATCGCAGGCATCCATCACCCGCTCCCCCAGCTTCTCGAGCAATTCGGCACGCGGCAGAGGACCGTGCCCGCCCAGCGCAATGATCACCTTCACACTGGCCGCCGGGAGGCCGACGCTCTCGAAGCGATCGAGCAGCGCCTCGAGGACGGGCCCGGCCTTGGCGGGTCGGGTGATGTCCTCCACGGCGATCGCCGCCGAGCTCTTTCCGCGCGCGAGTTCCTCGATTCGCGGTGTCCCGACAGGGCTCTCCAGCGCCTCCTCGAGTCCGGGGCCCAGGGGCGAAGCCCGGATCTCCGCCGTCTCCACCGTCCACCCCGAGGGCAGCGGGAGCGAGAGTTCCTCCTCGAGCAGCCACGCACCCCAGGGGATGCGAACCATTGCCCCGCTACTCACGGGGTCCTCCCTCAGCCGCACCGCCATCGACCGCGATCAGCCCGCCCTGCGCTCCCTGGCTCATATCCCGCTCGAGCCCGGTCAGCTCGGCGAAGATGGTGAGAAGTTTGAAGGCAAGGTTGCGGCGCTGATAGCGTTCGAGAATGTAGCGTCGGCCTGCCTGGCCGAGACGGCTGCGCTCTCCGGGCGAAAGCGCCATCATCTCCCGCACCGCAGCCGCGAGCTGTTCCGGCTGCTCCGGGGGGACGACCAGGCCGCACGCGGCCTCCCTGACGAGTTTCGCCATCTCTCCCTCCGCCGCGCAGAGCACCGGCCGGCCGGCGGCGAGGTAGTCGAAAATCTTGTTCGCGAGGACCATCTTCTGGAAGGGGTGGTTCCAGGTGACCACGATCGATGCCGCCCCCTGCCTTAGGGTCGCGAACGCGTCCTGCTTGGGCATGGCCTCGATGAAGCGAAGGTTGTCGAGACCTTCCGCCCGCCCCCTCTCGATCAGGGAGGCCTTCTCGTCACCATCTCCGACGAAGACGAACTCTACCGGCTCGTCGGCCAGGAGCTTCGCGCAGTCGATGATCTGACCCAGTCCGTTCCAACGGCCATGAGCTCCACAGTAGACGATGCGGAAGGGATCCTCCGCCGGCTCGACCACCGTCTCGCCGGCCGCGAGCATCCAATCATCGACGCCGTTCGGGATGAAGACGATCTTCCCGGAAGGAACTCCGCTTTCTTCGAGACCCTGGGCAATGCCACGCGTCACAGCGACGACCCGCGACGCGCTGCGACTGAAGCCCCAGGACATCCATCTCGCCACGCGCGTTGCGAGCGCCTTCTCTTTGAGGATCCCCGCGATCACTGCGGACTGGGGCCAGAGATCCCGGACCTCGAAACACCAGGGCTTGCGGCGAAGAAACGCATTGAAGAAACCTGGCAAACCAACGGTCAGCGGCGTGGAGGAGGCGTAGACAATATCCGCGCCACCACCCCGAGCGAGACCGACCAGGCTCGCACAAAGAGCAAAAGAAACGAAGTTGAGCAAGCGCTTGCGGAATGACCCGCGGATCCCCGCGTAGGACCAGACCCGCAGGACCCGGATCCCCTCGACCATCTCGGAGACAACGAGGCGCCCGCGATAGGCCGCAGGGACACTCAATGTCTTGTGGTTGACTGCGCCTGTAACGATCGTGACCTCGTGACCGGCGCGTACCCAGGCGCGAGCGGCCTGATAGGGCCGCGACCCCCCGGGCTCGTGGGGAAGATTGAAATACTGCACGAAGTAGAGGATGCGCACGATCAGGGCTCAATTGTGCGCACGAGGTCAAGCCCCTCGGGACTCAGCACTCCGCCAATCTCCTGACGGGTTCGCGAAAGGAAGCGTCGAAAGGGACCCTCCCGGTCTGGATCGTTGTAGCTCAGGAAGGGTCGGCCGGACGCACCGGCCTTCCTCGTGAGTGGCACAAGCACATCACGGCCCGCAACCGCATCGAGGGTCACCGGGTCGTCCGAAGCAAGGAGCATTCCCGGCCGGCCACTGAGTTTCTCGACCGTGCGCGAGCCGAAACCGACCCACTCCGCGGTCACGATGTGCAGGTCAGGCATGCGGACCGTACGCATCCAGTGCCCGAGCGCCCCGCCGGTGTGCTCGAAGTCGAGCGCATTCTCCTCGGGAACCATGCGATGCACGAGACGCCGGAGCGCGCCACCACGACGCTTCGCCCAGCGCCAGGCAGCGTGGGAGGAGCGCATCCCGATGTAGTGCGTGTTGTAGTAGCCCTCGGGCTCGGGTCCCTGGAAGCCGCAGGTCATGTCGACGACACCCATCAGGTTCTTGATCGAGGCCGTGACGCCCGCGTAGCGGCTGTGGTGGTTCAGCGAGGACAAGTTGAACATGCGGACCGGGCGACCCGTGGCCACACCGTCCCGGTAGATACCATCTTTCAGGTCGACCAGCTCACCACTCTTCGGCGTCTTGAAAACCGGCCAGGTCATTGCGCAGCGTTTCCCATCCTCTGTGGCGTAGCACTCCTCGAGCCACCAGCGGTAACCCTCGCCCGCCCCGGGAGCGCTGACGCGGGTTCCACCACCCGCGTCCCCTTGCCACGGCTCCGGATTCGCCCCCGCATCACGCCACTGGACCGCAGCGACCTCGTCGTGCCCTGCGGAACGAAAAAAGTCGACGAGTTGCTGCAAGTTGCGGCGGCCGTTGGGCCGATCGGTCGTCCATCCCCGAGACAGCTCTTTGGCATAGTGATGGTTGTCGGCGATGACGACCTCTCCCGTGAAGCCCCCCGGTCGATCCAGGATCGCGCGCACGAGTTCCCCGACGGCGTCCGTGTTCGTCATGCCTTGGGCGTACCACTGGGCGTTGACCTTGAGCAGCACCAGGTCTTCCGGGCCGACCAGAGACTCGATGCCACCCCAGGCATCAAGGGCGGCACGCAGGTTGCGCTCGGGAGTCCCGGCGCGGGCGATCGCCACGCGGGCCGAGCTGCGGGGAACAGAAGGGACCGCGCCGGACCCAGAAGAGTCTTCTCTCCCACCGCAGGCCGAAGCCGCCAGGGTCAGCCCCGTCACCGCGATGAACTCTCTGCGCCCCACGTGTTCGGGCTCTTTCATGATCGACCTGCCTGTTCTCCCCTACGGAATGAAGTGCCAAGATTATTCCCGGACCAAGATCTCGTCGCCACCGCGAAGCGGGAACTCCGCGAGATCGATGTCGCTTTCCCGAACGCTGGGGCCCATGGCCCAGCGCCTTGCCAGCAGTTGTGCCGAAAGGATACCGACGAAAGCCATCGTCTCCCTTTCGCCCAGCCGCTGGTCCGAGAAGACCTTCTGCGCCAGGCGGCGAACCCGTGGCGGATCGAAGAGGCCCGCACCCTCGATCGAACCCTCGGCCAGCAGATCCTCAGCAAGTTCTCTGCCGAAACCCTCCCGGAAGGACCGCACATTCGGCGCGATGTAGGGACGCTTGGGCCGGGTGAGGACATCTTCCGGGATCAGATCCCGATGCGCTTCCCGCAGGATCCACTTCTCGGAGAGGCCCCGCAGTTTCAGCCAGGGGGCCAGTCGCTGGCCCAGTTCGACGATCCGGTGATCGAGGAAAGGATAGCGCCCCTCGACCGAGTGCCCCAAGCTCATCCGGTCGCCCTGGGAGGCCAAGAGGTGACCTGCCAGGAAGACCTTCGTCTCCAGGTATTCCGCCCGTGCGAGCACGGAGCGGCCGGAGAGTCCGGACGCGAGACGCTCGAGAATCCACGAGGGTGTGTCGTGATCCCTGAGCCGCGCCTTGATCTCTTCCGAGAAGAAGCCCCGATTGCGCAGGCCGTTCTTCCAGGTCGGCCGATGTGAGAAGCCCGGATCATCCTGATTCTCGATGCCTTCCCGGTAAAAGGCCTCGAAGAACGCCGCGGCCCTCCGATCCGCACCCGGGGCGAAGGGATAGAGCTTGCGCAACAGCGCTGGCCGCATGCGGGACTCCGGCCTGCGGCCCCACCAGGCGCGAATCTTGGCTTCCTTGAAGATGTCGTAGCCGCCGAAGATCTCGTCGGCACCCTCGCCGGTGAGAACGACCTTCCGGCCCTGCGAGCGCACCAGGCCCGAGAGCAGGAAGAGCGGAACCGGCGCGGTGCGCATCAGTGGTTTCTCGGCAAGCGCCACGACCTCCGCGAAGGCGCGGGCAATGTCGTCGTAGGAAACCACGATCTTGTGGTGCTCGGTCCCGAGGGCGCGCACGGCCGCGTCCTGCTCTGCACTCTCATCGAAGTCCTTGTCGCCGAACGCGATCGAGTAGGTCTCGAGCGGCGTATCGGTCACCGAGCGGACGAGGGCGGTCGCGATGGTCGAATCGAGCCCACCGGAGAGATAGGCCCCCACGGTGACGTCCGCCCGCAGGCGCAGCTTGACCGAGTCTTCGAGCAGCGAGCGCAGGTCCCGCGCGGCCTCTCGCTCGTCGCAGATCATCTCGCCCGGAGCGGGGGGCGCCGGGAGATCCCAGTACGCTTCCTCGCGAGGCTCGCGGCCCGCATCAATCTGCAGCAGGTGGCCCGGCGGAAGCTCCCTGACGCCCTCGAGGACCGTCCGGGGAGCAACACTGGTCCAGGCGACGAAGGCCTGGTCCAGGCCAAGTGCGTCGACCCGCGCGGGGTACCCCGCCGCCACCAGGCACTTCATCTCGGAAGCGAAGAGGATCCTCCCTTCATGGAAGGCCCAGAAAAGCGGCCGAATGCCCAGGCGATCCCGCCCGAGTACGAGGCGGCGCTTCGTCCTGTCCCAGATGCCGAACGCGAAGTTCCCGTTCAGCTTCTCGGCGAAGCTCTCGGGCCACTGCTCGTAGGCATGGATCAGGACCTCCGTATCCGAGCGGGTGCGGAAACGATGACCCAACGACTCGAGTTCCGGACGCAGCTCGAGATAGTTGTAGATCTCTCCGTTGTAGGTCAGCCAGACACTGCCGTCCTCGTTGCACATCGGCTGAGAACCACCCGACAAGTCGATGATCGAGAGCCGTGCATGAGAGAAACCAAGCTCCCCGTCGCGATAGACACCAAACTCGTCGGGGCCACGGTGACGAATCGCCGCGGCCATGACGGCCAGTTCCTCGTGACGGGGTTCCTTGCTTCCTGTCCGGTCCAGGATGCCAGCAATTCCACACATGTTGGTACGCCTCTATCCAACCCGGCAAGAGCTGACCGGGCGCTTGTCGACCTTCCGCATCGCAGGAAGGGTCCAACCCTTGGTTGCGTTGGCTGGAAGGCTCCCCCCGAACAGAATCGGGGGGCGCCTTCGAGCCCGGGCCGCATCAGGCCTGGACTCGGTTCTGCTCCAGCCAGTCCAGAAGCTCGGACTTCTTGTACCGGAGGGAGGAGGTCCGCCCGGAGCCAACACGGTAGGCAGG
>JANTFM010000124.1 GCA_024763475.1 Acidobacteriota bacterium
GACCCAAAAAACAAAATGGGGGCCAGCCCGAAGGCCGGCCCCCAACGAGCTGGAGGAGGTCATCAGCGCTCGTCGACTGGTATTCCCATACCGCTGCGGTCCGGGTAGTCCGGATGCGGCACCGGGTTGAAGGGGTTCTTCTTGATGGCGGCAAGCATCTCATCGATCGCGCGGTCGAGCTGTGGGTCGCCACCGTCGACCATCTTGGAAGGATCATCGAGGACGTCGATATCCGGCTCGACGCCGTGGCCTTCGATGCCCCAGGTCCCGTTCTTCTCGTAGAACGCGAAGGCGGGGACCGTGACCCCGGCGCCATCGATCAGTCCAGGGACGCCAGAGATGCCGACGAGCCCGCCCCAGGTGCGCCTTCCGATCAGAGGCCCGAGGCCGGCCTGCCGGAAGTAGAAGGGGAAGGCATCTCCGCCGGAACCCGCGAGACCGTTGATCAACATCGTCTTCGGACCGTGGTGGGCGTCGGCAGGCCAGATCCAGCTATCCGAGTTGCGCAGGGCCCAGTAGTTGGTGACCGGGCGGTTAAGCAGTTCGATGAAGCGGGTCGGGATCTGGCCGCCCCCGTTCCAGCGCTCGTCGATGATCAAGGCCTTCTTGCGGAGCTGACCGTAGTACTGGCGGACGAGCTCGTTCTGGCCACGGATGCCGGTGTCCGGCACATAGATGTAGCCGACCTGTCCGTCGGTAGCTTTCTCGACATACGCCCTGTTCGCTTCGATCCAGGAGCGGAAGCGCAGAGAGAACTCGCTGCGCAGGGGCTCGACGATGATCTCTCTCGCCTCGTCGCCGGGGGTGGGCTTCTCGCTAAGGGTCAGGATGATCGGATGTCCAACCAGGCCCTGGAACGCCGCCCATGGCTCCTTGCTCACATCGACGGGAACACCGTTGACCGCGAGCAGGTAATCACCCTCGCTGGCCTTGATCCCCGGTTGGCTCAGCGGGCCGCGGGCATCCACATCCCAAGGACCGCCCTCGTAGATCTTCGTGATGCGATACGCGCCATTTTCCAACGCGAAGTCCACGCCGAGCATTCCGACACTCATGCGTGGGGACTTGTGCTCCGGCGGGGCCGGGCGATAGTAGGCGTGTCCGATATTGAGTTCGGCGATCATCTCCCTGATCAGGAAGTCGACATCGGCGCGGGTCGCCGCGTCCGGAAGCATGGCGAGGGTACGATCACGGACGCCATCCCAGTCCACCTCGTGCATGTTCGGATCGTAGAAGTAGGAACGCTCCAACCTCCAGACGTCCCAGATGATCTGGCGCCATTCCTCGCGGGGATCGATCAGCGTGGTCATGCCGTCGGTGATGATCTTCTTGGCGTCCTTCTCCGCGCCCGCCGCGGCCTTCTGGATGAAGGCGCTGCCATGCTTGAGGACGAGCATGTTCTTTCCGTCCGCCGACAGCTCGAATCCTCCCGCATCCTTCGCGACGTCTTTTTCCTTCTTCTCGTCGTCACTCAGATCGAAGAGCTTGATGGCGGGCTTGTCGCCGCTGCCTCGCGCGGGGAAGCGCGCGTAGATCAGCTGCCCCTTGTCGTTGACCGCGAGATGGCCGAAGTTGCCCGGATCGACCGGGATTGCCATCGCGCGCTTCTCAAAACCATCGAAATCGATCTCGAACTTCGGGGCTTCGTCTTTCTTGTCCTTCTTCGCGTCCTCGGAGCTGTCGTCCTTGTCGCCCTTCTTCTTGTCCTTCGTCTTACCCTTGTCCTTCTTATCCTTCTTGTCCTGCTTGTCATCCGTCTTCTTGTCTTGCTTCTCATCGGCCTTTCCGTCGTCATCGAAGCTCTCTTCATCGCTCTTGGCGGCGAAGGGCGACGCCTGGTCCGCCTTGAGCGGGACGACCAGGAGCATGTCGGTACCGGCGTAAATGAAATCCGCGGCGAGATCCCCGTAGCTCGGAGAGAAGTGGCGATTCGACGCGAAGAAGAGGTATTCGCCCTTGCGGTCGAAGGTCGGCTGCGTGTCGTTGAAGAGTTCGGAACTCAGCTGCCGTGCCTTGGCCTTCTCGACATCGTAGATCCAGATCGAGCTGTTCCTGAGACCTTCGCCCGCGAGGCTGTAGGCGATGAAACGGCTGTCGGCAGACCAGGAGATCGCGGGATTCTCACGGCCCGGGCTGTCGACGATCTCGGTCTTCTTGCCACTCTCGACATCGACGAGTTCGATCCGTCCTGCGTTGTCCTGGATGACGATCTTCTTGGAATCGGGTGACCAGTCGATGTTGGTGCGGAATCGCTGCCCGTCCTTCGTCAGCTGCTTGGTGTCTCCCTTACCATCGGATGGCGTGATGAAGAGCTCGTACTGCTCGCCCTCGTCGGCGAAGTAGGCGATAGAGCGTCCGTCAGGACTCCAGGTTGCCCCCCGCTCATACACGCCACTCGTGCGGCTGAGGTTGCGAGGTGAGCCGTGCTCTGCGGGAGCGGTCCACAGGTCTCCCCGACCGATCAGCGCGACGCGCTTGGCGGAGGGCGAGAGGGAGTAGGAGTTGAGGCGCTTGCTGGCGTCGACCCTGTGCGCGCGGAGCGTCGGGCGGGCGCCCGGGATGCGCACCTTGACCTCGGTGAGCTTCTCGCTGGCGAGGTCGAGCAGGAAGAGCTTCGCGCCGTTCTGAAGCACGATCTCGCCCTGTCCTTTGGGGCCAGGTCCCATCGAGAGGTAGCGGATGTCCTGCTTCTTGAAGCGTGTCACCTGGCGCGATTGGTTCCCTCCGAAGGGGTCGACCACCCACACGTTGCGGCGGTGGGCCGGACCGGCATCGGAGAGGTAGTAGAGCTGCTTACCGTGCCACATTGGTTCCGAATCGGTTCCGGCAGAGTCCGCTGCGACCCGGAACTCATGGGTCTCGAGGTTGAAGAGCCAGATGTCGGTCTGCATACCGCCCTGGTATCTCTTCCAGGTCCGGCTATCCCTGTCGTAGGGGGTGTAAGCCAGCCAGTTGCCGTCGGGGCTGATGGACGCCTTCGCGCCGTAGGGCACGGGAAGGCGCACGGGCATCCCGCCCTCGCTGCTCATCCGGAAGAGCTGGGTGACCCTCGGCCCCATCGACTGCCGGAAGCTGTAGAAGATCAGGTCCCCGTCTTTCGTCCAGTCGGTCAAGCGCTCGGGTGCCGGGTGCCAGGTCAGACGTTGGGGAACGCCACCATCGGTGGAGATCTTGTACAGGTCACTGTTTCCGTCGTAGTTGCCGGAGAAGACGATCGCTTTGCCTTCCGGGCCGAATTGGGGCGATGACTCGCTGCCCGGGGGGCTCGCCAGCGGTGTTGCCAGGCCGCCCTCGCGGGGAACGAGCCACAGGTCATCTGCGTAGCGAAAGACGATCTGCGTCTTGCTGAGGTCTGGGTCCCGAATCATGCGCGGATGCGGGTTCACGTCGGCCAGCGCAAGAGGCATGAGTGTGGCCGTGAATAGCACGAGCGCCAGCGGCTTGGAGAAAGAAACGATGCGACGGAAGGGACGGTGGGTCATGAACGGCTACTCCTCGAAGAGACTTGCATCCGCTGCCGACCCGAGCCGGAGGACTCAAACGGGAGGGCGGGAAACGGATGGCGAATAGGACCCAGCTAGAATAGGGCCTCGGCGCCGTTGGCGCAGACCACTCAGGTGCTGCTTCCTGCCAGTCGCCAGCGTTCCCGGTGACTGCGGGCCGATACCGGCCTGGGATCGGGGAGGCGGCAAGCGCCGCCAGACGGGGCGGTGATACTGTAAGGCATCCATGGACAATCCCTACTCTGGGGATGTGTGATATGCGTTTCGCCGATACGGTGCGGAGAGAAGGGGATGAGATGAGCACGCTCGGGAGGGTTCCTGACCTTGGTGTGATTCGCGCCGCGGCCCAGCGCATCGCAGCGCACGCCCACAGGACGCCGCTCATGCACTGCAGCACCCTGGACGAGATGGTTTCGGCTCGTCTCGAATTCAAGTGTGAGAACTTCCAGAAGGTGGGAGCCTTCAAGTTCCGGGGTGCGACCAACGCCGTGTTCTCGCTCGAGCCTGAAGAGGCGGCTCGGGGTGTGGCCACACACTCTTCGGGGAATCACGCCCAGGCCCTTGCCCTCGCCGCGCGCCTGCGTGGAGTTCCCGCCCACGTCGTGATGCCGCGGGGTGCTCCCGCAAGCAAGCGCGCGGCAGTTGCGGGGTACGGCGGGCGGATCATCGAGTGTGCGCCAACCCTCGAGGCCCGGGAGACGACCCTCGCGGAAGTTGTTCGGGAGACGGGCGCGGTCTTCGTTCATCCTTACGACGACTACCGGATCATCGCGGGGCAGGCGACCGCGGCGCTCGAGATGCTCGAGGACCTCGCTTCACTCGATCGTGTGATGGTTCCCGTCGGCGGGGGAGGACTGCTTGCGGGAAGCGCCCTCGCGATTCATGCGCTGCTCCCCGGCGCCAAGGTGGTTGCCGCGGAGCCGCTCGGCGCCGACGATGCCCATCGCTCGCTCGCCGCGGGCCGGATCCTCCCCTCGATCCATCCGCAGACGATCGCGGATGGGCTGCTGACCTCGCTGGGGGAGCGCAACTTTCCCATCATCGCGGACCACGTGGAGGACATCCTCACGGTGAGCGAGGGCGCGATCGAGCGCGCGATGCGCCTGCTATGGGAGCGGGCCAAGTTGCTCGTGGAGCCGTCTTCTGCGCTGCCCCTCGCCGCGTTGCTCGAACGTCCCGGAATCTACCAGGGCGAGCGCATCGGAATCATCCTCTCCGGCGGCAACGTGGATCTCGACCGGCTGCCTTGGGACTCTACGCACGCCCCGTCGTCGGCCCGCCTTGCCAGAGACGTCGATGGCTCGCCGAATCGAGCCGAGACGTTCTGAGACAACCCCGATCAGTGTTTCTTCTTCTTGAGCAGCTGGTTGAGGAGGCCCTTCACGGCGTCCTTCGTCTCATCCCTTTTTGCGATAGACCCGAGGTCTACGTTGATCGAGGGGCCGGTCATGGGTCCCGTGATTTTCAGGGGGAAGGTGAGCTTTCCCCCGGATTGGCTGAGGTACTTGAGTGCCGGGTAGCGTGCGAGCCATTCCGCACTCTTCTCGCGATCGAGGGCCGCAGAGACCTTGAGATCGACAACGCCCAGGGACGGGTCGAAGTGTCCTTCGCCCGTGGCGGCGATCTGTCCGCCGCGCAGGTGAATTTGCTTCAGGCTCCAGGGGATCTGGCCCAGATCGATCTTCGCATCGAAGGTGTCGAGCAGCTTCGTGCTCTTCGTATCTTGCGCCGACTCGCCCGTCAGCGACTTCCCGAGGGCGAGCTTGCCGAGCGCGTTCAGGCCCTTGAGTTTCTCTTCGAGCTTGGCGCGGATCGCGCCTTCGAGATCCCATCCCGCGAGCGCAAGCTGGCCGGCATGGAACTGGAGCTCGCCCCCAAGCGAGGAGGGGGTGATGTCCTCGTCCGCGAGTTCGAGCGTGACGCGCGTCTCCACTTCGGCCAGCCCGCCGAGGCTGGAGCCCTTCTCCCCCAACAACGGCGTGAGAAGCCCACTGAGATGGGCCTGATTCAACGCACCCTCGAAGCTCATCTCTCCCGGCGGGATGAGCTGCTCGATCCGCAGTGTGCCCCGGAGTGGACCTCCCGCCATCGTCCCGTCGTCGATGACGAGTTCCAGCCGGCCTGCGCGATCGAGGGTGAAGCGCGTCTCGAGGTCCCGGGCATCGGGGAGCAGGTCTGCCGCCTTGAGACGGGCCGCAGAGAGCGTCCCGTTCGCTGCGTAGCTCAGTTCTTTCCCCTGGGGCATCTCGATCTCCAGTGTGGCCGCCAGACGACCGGGTCCTTCGACCTCCAGGGGCAGGGGAATGGTCGCGTTCGTCACCTTGAGCAGGGACTCGATGCTGGCTTGTGCGACATTCAGCTTCAGCGCCAGGTCTGGCGTGAGGGTGCCGTGGCCTTCGACCGGGATCTCCGCCAAGTCAATGTGAAGCTCCGCAAGCTGCCAGGCCTCACCCTCGCCCTCGATCCGGAAGTGAAGGCTCGAGTCGCTGAGCGGCGTCGTTCCGTCGAGCAGGCGCAGGTCGCGGATCGTCAGATCCCCCCCGAAGCGGCCACCACCGGCGGCTTCGACCTGGCCCGAAATCAGACCTCCAGCGTGCACCAGGTCCGGCCCCACGAGACCTTCGAGAAGTTCCGTCTTCACGTCCTCCAGCTCGATCGTGATCGTCTCGCCAGCGCGGCCCGCGAGCGAAAGGTGGCCGAGCTCTCCCGCAATCGCTGCGGTCCCGGAGAAGCTCAGGTCGTTGGGGTGCAGCTCGAGATCGAGATCTTCGAGGCCCACGACCAGCGGAGACGCGCCGCTCCGATCATCGACGAGGATCGCGCCATCCTCGATGCTCACGATCTCGATTCGGACCGGGTTGGCCTTCTCGCCCGTGGAGGCTGCTGCCGGCACCGGCGCTTCGGTACCCGGTGCCGGGTTGTCCGCTTCGCCTTGGGAGTTGGAGGTGGCGGGTAGTATCCAGCCCTCCTCCACACTGCGCCGCACGAGGCGCACTTGGGGTTTGCGGAGCGTGATGCTCTTCACCTGCAGCCGGCCACGCAGGAGCGGCATGATGGGTGCCCGGACCACCAACGTCTCGATGGAGAGCGACGAGCCGTCTTCTCCCGCGCTCAGGCTCACCGGGCTGACCCGCAGCACGAGTCCTTCCAGGAGCGAGAGGTTGATCTCGCCCAGCTCTGCCTGCCAGCCGGTCTGCTCCTCGAGAACGGCCTCGATACGATTTCGATGACGTTCCGGATTCAAGAGGATGGGGAGCAGGATGGCCCCGAGGACGAGAAGGCATACGATCACGATGACGGCGATCAGCAGGCGTCGCTTGACCGACGAAGGGGATGGGGTCTCGCGAGCAGCGTTTTTCGGGTTCATCTGATGTTCCTCTCGAGGATCAGTTCACTATGGTGTGGAGCGCCCGTCGGAGGGCCTTGTGGTCGCGCAGGCGCGAGACGAACTCGCTCTCTCCCGCCTTGCCCTTGGAGCGGATCAGGGCGACCAGCGCCCGGCGCTCGCGGGTGGGCCAGTGTGCGAGACCGGGGATCTGGACCACGAGCAGGCTCAGGCGCTCGAACCACATCTTCTCGTCCGCTGGCCAGCTCTTCCAGCTGCGGCAGCGCAGGTGCCGGGCGGCCTCGTCGGCGCAGCGCCGCCGGGCGAGGCGCCGGTCACCCTCGAATCGCTCGGCGATCAGTCTGCTGCTGGCCTCGCTGAGACGGGCCAGGGGAAAAGCCGGCGGGATGCGGGCGGGGTCTCCACGAAGGGAGAAAAACATGTCGGAGAGCGCCAGCTTCTTGAGAGTCGCCATCGTGGAGCGATGTCCTGGATTCCGCTTCTTTTCCCGCACTTCCGCCTGGGCGAGTTCCCGCACTTCGGGAAGCTGCGGGACGAAACCCAACTTGTGGTAGAACCAGAAGGACCCGGACTTGAGTCCCTCGTCGTTCTCATATCCGACCTGGTAGCGCTCGATCTTGAAGCGGGTTCCGCCGAAGTGTTGATGGAAGGCGCGCACGAACTGACTGAAGATGAAGGCCGACTCGCCTCCTCTCCAGGTGTCGAAGATGTTGACCGCGATCTCGACTTGCTCGAAGAGCATGGCCCCGACACCGTAACCGATGATCTGACCATTCTTCAGGATCAGGGCGCCGTAGTCGCTCTCGATCGGGAGGCGATAGGAGGGGAGCATGCCGAAGAGCACGAGCTGGTAGCCCCGGGCGCACTCGGCAACGAGCACATCTTCGGGAGACGCGTACTCGATCGGGTAGAGGGCACGGTGGCGCACGGCCAGGGCGGTGCGCACCGTGTGGATCATCTCTTGGCCCTCGGCCGGTGGCAGGGGTTCGAGCGTGTGCAGCGGCCGGCGAATCTCTCGCCGGAAGTCGTCGACCCGCCGGAGCAGACCCTGCTCGTGGAAGTGCGGTGTGTCGTAGCGTGACCGGGCATGGGTCCTCGACGCGTCCGAGTCCGAGAGCTCCCAGCGCAGAGGAACTTCGAGTGCGTCGAAGACGAGACGGTGGAGCTTGTGGGAGCCGCGCAAGCGCCCCAGCCCCTCGAGCAGCCAGCCCAGCGACGTCGTCCGCGTGCGCCCGCGCGCGAAGTCCAGCCACTCCTCGGTGTCCATGTCGGAGAGGTCCAGGCTATCACTCTCCAGCGCTTCAGCGATGAGGGGGAGCAGGGCATCGATCCGTTCCGGTGTCTCGTACTCCTCCCAGTCGATCTCGATCGCCCCAGGGTAGCGCTGATGCAGGGCCTCGAGGGTGGCGAGATCGTACCAGTAGCGGGTTGTCGTCGAGGCGATACCGCTGTCGTCGAGTTCCTTCGCTGCATCCGGGTCGTGGGTGCGCAGCGATTCGACACGTTCGTGGAAGCGGGCGGCTTCCTCTTCGACCAGGCTGAGGATCCTTGGACTGTCTGGGTAGGCGCGCAGGAAAAGCAGGGTTTCGTGGTATGTGGAGAGAAGATCGGGATCGAGGATCGTCTCGGGCATCAGCGCTTCGAGGAGCCCGATCTTCAGCTTCTGGGCCGGGGAAGAATAGTCAGTCCTGAGGCGTTCGAGGCGGGTGATTCGACCCCGCTGCGTCCGGGGCATTCGCGTGCGTTTCGTGATGGCCATGACTCTTCTCCTGTTCCGGGTCCGGAAGTCATTATGCACGATCGCCGGAAGCGGGTAGGCTTGCCGGGGTCGCCGCCGCCCGCGGCAGCCAGATGCAGCTGTTTTTTCTCGGGATGCGGCACGCTTCCGCAATCCCGACAGGAGGAATCCATGAAAGTCGTCGTGTTGGCCGCCTTGTGCGGAGTCTTGATCTTCGGTCTTGCAGGTTGCCAGGGAAAGAAGGATGAGGGTGCGATCGCCAAGGCGAAGCAGGTTGCGGAGGATAGTGCAGACGCGATGAGCAAGCTCGCGGACGACGCCCAGGATGTCGGAGAAGCCGTCGGTGAAAAGGCAGGAGATCTCGCCGAAGCCACCGCCGATACGATCGAGGATCTCGGCGACAAGGCTGCGGAAATGACGAAGGCCCTCGGCGAAAAGAAGGAGCAGCTCGCCGAACTCGGCGAGACGTTCAAGGAGATGAGCGCCAAGGACAAGCTGAGCGAGAAGGGTAAGGAAATGAAGGAGAAGATGGACGGTCTGAAGAAGCAGATCAAGGAACTCGCCGAGAAGGTCGGCGGATAGCTCCTCGCAGTAGATACAGGCGGCCGGGGGCCGGTGTTCATGCCCCTGGCTTCCTGTGAGCTCCGCACAGCGCGGAGCTCCCGTCGTGCGGATGGAGCCCGGGTCAACATCTCGTCCTGGACCGCCTTGATCTCCCGCATCCTCATCTGAAGGGAGTGAGTGAATGGGAGAGTTCTTCTCGCTTGCAGCTGCCCTGACCTGGGCTGCAGCGGTGATTCTCTTCAAGAAGTCAGGCGAGACGCATTCTCCCTTCACGCTGAACTTCTTTCGGGTCGGGATCTCGTCTGTCCTTTTCCTGGCCACGTTGCTGCTGATGGGCGAAGAGCTGATCCGCCCGGTCCCATGGTCGGACTATGCCCTGCTCGCGCTCAGTGGTGTGATCGGTATCGCCGTCTCGGATACGCTGTTCCACAAGAGCCTGAATCTGGTCGGTGCCGGGATCAATGCGATCGTGGACTGTCTCTACTCGCCGTTCGTCGTCCTCCTGGCCTTCGTCCTGCTCGGAGAACGCCTTGATATCTGGCAGTACGCGGGGATGATTCTGGTTCTTACGGGGGTCCTCATCGCGGCCGGACACAAGGCTCCGCCGGGAGTCAGCCGCCAACAGCTGATCGTGGGAGTGTTGTGGGGTGCCGGCGCGATGGCGACGCTCGCCTTGGGTATTGTCATCGCCAAGCCGGTGCTGGATCGATCTCCCGTGATCTGGGCGACGACCCTGCGGCAGGTGGCGAGCCTCGTCGTGATGCTTCCGGTCGCGCTGCGCCGATCAAAGCGCCGGCGCATCCTCAGGGCTTTCCGGCCAGGACCTGGCTGGCGTTACTCCCTGACGGGGACGCTGCTCGCCTCCTACATGGCCCTGCTCTTCTGGATCGCCGGGATGAAGTATACCCAGGCGGGAGTTGCCGCGATCCTCAACCAGACCAGCACGATCTACGTCTTGATTCTCGCGTCTCTCTTCCTGCACGAGCCCTTCACCAGGCGAAAAATCAGCGCCGCCGTCCTTGCCGTTGCCGGGATCCTGCTCGTCACCTTGGGGTAGTCCGCGCTAGGACTGGCGGATCCAGCGGAGCAGGGTCCGGTAGTTTGGTGCCTTCGCGTGCAGCAGCAGGCCGATGCGGAAGATCTTCGCGGCAGCCCAGATCGAGGCGAACACCGTGGCCACGCCGATGATCATCGCGATCAGGGCTTGCCAGAAGGGCGGGGGAGTACGGGAGCACAGGCGCAGCATCATCATCATCGGCGAGATCGGCGGCAGGAAGCTGAGAGTGGTCGAAAGCACGGAGTTCGGATCCCGGCTCAACGGCATCCAGAGGGCCCACGGGATGATCATCAT
>JANTFM010000125.1 GCA_024763475.1 Acidobacteriota bacterium
GTGATGGCGAGGCCTGCGCGTTCGTTTCGGCGGGACACACCGGCGCGATGATGGCCATGAGCAAGGTCATCCTCGGATTGATCGACGGCGTGGACCGGCCGGTCCTTCCCGCCCCCCTGCCGAGGCGCGACGGGGGAACGACGATTCTTCTCGATGCGGGAGCGAATCTCGATTGTCGACCGGAGCATCTTCGCCAGTTCGCGGTCATGGGCTTCCTCTATGCCCGGCGGATGTTCGAGATCGCAAACCCCCGCGTTGCGCTTCTCAGCATCGGAGGCGAAGACACGAAGGGCAACGATATCTTGCGCCAGGTCCAGTCGATCCTGCGTGAGACGCGGATCAATTTCATCGGTAACGTCGAGGGTACCGACCTTTATACCGACGTGGCGGACGTGGTGGTGTGTGACGGTTTTGTCGGCAATATCGCGTTGAAGGTCAGCGAAGGTGTCGCCGAGTCGATTGTTGGCATGCTCAAGGACGAGATACGCAGGGGTACGCTCCGCAGGCTCGGCGCGCTGGCACTCAAGCCCGTCTTCAAGGTGCTCAAGAAGAGATTGGACTACGCGGAGTACGGTGGTGTTCAGCTCCTGGGGCTTAGAAAAGTCGCTGTCGTGGCCCATGGTCGTTCGAACGCGAAGGCCATCGCGAACGCGTTGCACGTGGCGGACCGCGCGGTGAGCAGTCAGATCATCGAACGCATCACGGAGGAGATTCGTTCGCTGCATGAGGCCGAAAGCCGTGTTGTTGTTTCACCGCCAGCCAGCGAAGAAGCGGCTCCGGCGTAGCGGGATCGCACGACACGGCCTTCTACGAGGGTGGCCGATCGCGAAGCCGACTCGTTCCGCTGCGCTCTCCAGCCTCCGCAGCTCTCGTGCTTGCAGCAGGTCAACCCCCACGAAAGGACCGGAATGATGGGTGAGAGTAGTTTTCGTTGGGCCGCACTCTTTCCTGGCCAGGGAGCACAGGCTGCCGGGATGGGTCGCGAACTTGCGGACACCTGGCCCGAGGCCGCCGAGGTCTTTGCGGTCGCCGACGAAGCGCTGGGCGAGAAGCTGTCCACACTGTGCTTCGAAGGGCCGGAAGACGAACTGAAGCTAACCCGCAATACGCAGCCTGCGCTGCTCACGGTGGCGGTCGCGGCCTGGAAGGTCTTGTCCCCCCGGATCCCGTCGCCGGCAGTCGCCGCGGGCCACAGCCTGGGCGAGTTCTCCGCGCTCGTGGCCTCGGGCGTGCTCGAGTTCTCCGACGCTGTGCGCGCCGTACGCCTGCGCGGTGAAGCGATGCAGGATGCGGTCCCGGTCGGGGTAGGAGCGATGGCTGCGATCATCGGTCTCGAGCCGGCCACGGTCACTGAGCTTTGCGAGACGGCACGCAAGAGCGGGGAAGTGCTCGTGCCGGCGAACTTCAACGCTCCAGGTCAGATCGTCGTCGCAGGACACCGCACGGCGGTGGAGCGTCTCATCGAGGAGGCCCCGGATGCCGGAGCGAGGCGAGCGATTCCGCTTCCGGTGAGTGCTCCCTTCCATTGCTCGCTGATGGATCCCGCGGCAGAGCGCTTGGCGGGCTTTCTCAAGACCCTGGACTTCTCTGCAGCATCGTTTCCGGTGGTCGCCAACGTCGATGCGCGACCCTGCGATGGGCTTGGAGCAGCACGGGAGCGACTGATCGCGCAGGTGGCATCGCCCGTCAGATGGATCGAGACCATGCTGCGGCTCGAGCGGGATTTCGAAGCGACCCTCGGCGTGGAGTTCGGTGTGGGTCGCGTTCTGGCCGGGTTGTCCCGCAAGATCAACGACTCTCTGCGCGTGGTCTCGATGAGCGCGGCTGCAGACCTCGAAAAGGTACTGGCTCGCTTTGGCAACTGAGTGCTCACAACTGGCTGGTGACAAAGGTACGCGTGCCGGGTATGATCCCTGCTCTGCCGGAACCGGCGAAAGAAGGAAGGAGTGGGGGAATCCGCATGGGTTCGTCCGGATAGCTCCGTTTAGGCGCTTGAGGCAATCGTCAGGCTCGCGACCAGAGTCGCGGGGGCGGTACGAGGCGTCGGCAACTGTAAAGCGCGCACTCGAGGAAGTGCGCGGGAGGTTTGATCAGAATGGTTTCCGCAAACGAAATTCGTGAAAAAGTCGTCGACACGATCTCCAAGAACTTCAAGCTCGATGCTTCGGCCGTCACGGACGAGAAGTCCTTCGCCGATGATCTGGGTGCGGATTCGCTCGAGACCGTCGAACTGGTGATGGCCCTCGAAGAGGAGTTTGGCATCGAAATTTCCGATGAAGACGCCGAGAAGATCCGGACCGTCGGTGATGCGATCACCTTCATCGTTGCCGCAGCCGCCGACTGATCGCGGCTCGGAGCGCCTAAGTGACTTCCAAGACGCGCCGCGTTTTCGTAACGGGTCTGTCCACAATCAGCCCCGTGGGCCTGGATCTCGAGAGCACCTGGAAGGGGCTCATAGAGGGACGCTCGGGTATTGGCCCGATCGAGGGCTTTGACGCCTCACTGTTTGCTTCCCGCATTGCTGGGGAGGTTCGTGGCTTCGAGGCCGACCAGTGGATGGAGCCGCGGGACGTCAAGAAGACGGACCGTTTCATCCACTTTGCGCTCGCAGCGGCACGGATGGCGTTGGATGACTCAGGGATCGATCTCGATGGGACGGATCGGGAGCGCTTCGGGGTCGTCATCGGGTCAGGAATCGGGGGCCTGCCCCTGCTTGAGCGTCAGCACAAGCAGTATCTCGAGCGAGGCGCCCGGCGAATATCTCCCTTCTTGATCCCCGGCATGATCCTGAACCTCGCGAGTGGCATGGTCTCGATGAGCTTCGGCCTGCGTGGTCCGAACTCTGCTGTTGCGACCGCCTGCGCGACGGGCAACCAAGCCATCGGCGACGCGCTGCGGATGATCCAGTACGGGGACGCCGATGTGGTGCTCGCGGGCGGAACCGAGGCGGCGGTCTGCGCGATGCCGGTGGGGGGGTTCTCGGCGATGAAAGCCCTCTCGACCCGCAACGATGAGCCGGAGCGTGCCTCGCGTCCGTTCGATAGGGATCGGGATGGCTTCGTCATGGGGGAGGGCTGCGGCCTGCTTCTCCTCGAAGCTGAGGAGCATGCGCTCGCACGCGGTGCCACGCCTTACGCGGAACTTGCCGGGTTCGGAATGAGTGCCGATGCATATCACATGTCGGCGCCGCCACCTGACGGCAACGGCATGGTGCGCGTGATGACGAACGCCCTCAGGGATGCTGGGATGGCGCCGAGCGAGATCGACTACATCAATGCCCACGGGACTTCGACGCCCACTGGAGATGTGATCGAGGCCCGTGCCATGCGGCAGGTCTTTGGCGCGCACGCGGATCAGCTACACATCTCATCGACCAAGTCGGCCAGTGGACACCTGTTGGGAGCGGCGGGTGGTCTCGAGTCGGTCGTGGCCTGTCTTGCGGTCTCGCGAGACATGGTGCCTCCGACTCTCAACCTGGAGACACTCGATCCCCGAATCTCGGGAGACTCTGGCGACACGGATATCTGTCTCGCCAAGGAGCGTTTCGTGCCTGGGGAGCGCATCGCCAAGCCGGTCAGGGCCGTCCTGTCGAACTCGTTCGGCTTCGGCGGCACGAACGCAACGCTGATCTTCCGGAAGGCGGCCGCCCGGTAGTCCGAAACGGGATCGAAACGATTTAAATCGTTAACGAGAAAGGCGAGGCTGTTGGCCTCGCCTTTTTCTTGTCGATCACGCAGATTCCGTGCCCGGAATCAGACCTCGTCGAAGAAGTACTTCCACAGGCACTGGATGCGATCCCCGTAGTTGTCCGGGTCAATCAGCCACTCGGCGGCTGCCACAGAGGAGAGCAGCGAGTTCCCGTCCTGTGAGGTAAAGCAGAAGCCGACAATCTCATGGCCCGTTGGCGTCTCGTGCACCGCGATGGTCTCGAAGGGAACGACCGTCTGGTTGAGGATGCGGCCGAAGTGCCCGTGATCGCGCCCGAAAGAGAAGACGGAGTTCGCGCTCTTCTTGTAGGTCAGGGCGACGCGATCGTTGGCCTTGAGTCGGTCGATGACCTCGTCCACGCTCACCTTGTTCTTGACAGAGATCGCGAACCAGATCGTGTGCATGTACTGCGTATTGATCTTGATGGCAGAGCTGTAGAGATTCAGGTCGTAGCCGAGAGTGTCGAAGACGCGCCAGGCGTCCTGAGCGTGGTGGGTTCCGAAACGCGAGTCCTTGTGTTTGCCGACTTCGGGCGCGGGAACGAACGCACTATCCTGGCTGATGTCGTTCGAGCGCCTGATGCAGAGAAACTGTGCTCGGGAGAGATTCTCGGGACCGCCGTCCTGCAGGGCGAGGGTATCGACGAGCACGGAAAGGTTGTGGGTGTTGCAGGAAACGACCTGAAGGAACTGGTCTTCTCCCTGGATCAGCGCGGAGTCGTTGATCATTCGGGCGTAGGGCTTGCCAAACCCGGACTCGCTGCCCTGGGCGATGAAACCGCGCGTGTTGTGGAGGAAGCGGTTGTAGAACTGCTCCTTGTTCCGGTGGCCGACGCCCGACGGGGTGCAGTCGATAACGACCGCCGCGCGGTCCAGCGCCTCATGGGTCTCGAAGACCGGGTCGAGTCCCAGCTCGCGGAAGCCGTCGAAAGACTTCGAGTCCGTTGCGAAGCTCGCCCCACGGGCTACCAGGGCGCGGACCTTCGAGCGGTCGGTGAGCAGTGGTGTTCGCTTGTGGAACGAGACCTCGTCAATTCCAAGCTCGTCTTTGAAATCGGTGAGAAGCCCAATGAGTGGTTCGCCGATGGTCCCAGTGCCGACGACGTGAACGATCTTCTTGTCCATGAGTTTGCGCCTTCTCCTTGTAGAACAGGCCCTTGCCCACCATCCCGGAGCCGCCAACTGCAGACCTTCCAGCGGGTTGGGCTGTCAAAAAGAATTGGGATGCGCTCCAGCCGAGAAAGCGCGGTTGACACTTAACGCTTAGGCCAGCTAACATAACAGAATGATAAGGGTTTAGCTATCGCAAATCGTGCTCGCAGGGAGTGTTTTTTTCGATAGTTTTCTTGAAGGCTCCGTCCGTCTCGGGGCTTTTTCCCGGGGCTGCGCTCGGGTGGCATCGGGAGTCTCATTGAGCCTCGTCAATCCAAAGTACGGGACCGTCACCGTGAGAGAGTTGGTCCAGGCTCTCGATCCGAGCCTGAACCTTATCCTGCTGGCTGGCAGAGACGGCCTGGTGCGGGAGATTCGGCGCTCCCAGCTTCAGAAGCCCGGCCTGGCCTTGGCAGGTTCCATGAAGCACCTGTATCCGGACCGGATCCAGGTCCTGGGACGCAGCGAGATCGCCTACCTCTTCGAGAATCTGGAGCAGGCGGAGCGTGCACTCTCACTGCTCTGCTCGAGAGGTGTCCCGGCGATCCTCGTCACCCAGGGTCTTCAGCCGCCGGCCTTGTTGGTCGAACTCGCTGCTGATGCCGGCGTTCCCGTGATCTGTACGAAGCGCGAGACCACGGTCGCCATCGATCTGATCCATCACTTCCTCGCCGTGCGCCTTGCGGCTCGGATACAGATCCACGGCGTGCTGATGGATGTTTTCGGGGTCGGGATGTTGATTCTCGGCGATTCGGGCATCGGCAAGAGCGAGTGTGCTCTCGAGTTGGTTACGCGCGGCCACCGTCTCGTGGCCGATGATGCGGTGGAAATCCGCCTGATCGAGGGAGAGCTCATCGGCGCCTCACCAGCGACCATTCGCCACTTCCTCGAGGTTCGTGGGCTGGGGTTGATCAACACGCGTGAGATGTTTGGCATCAGTTCGGTGAAGGAGACGAAGGTGGTCGAGCAGGCCATTCGTCTCGTTCCCTTTGAGGTCGGGAAATCCTACGATCGACTGGGGGACGAGGGCGGTGCCTGGGAACTTCTCGAACGGGAAGTCCCCCTGATCGAGCTGCCGGTCGCACCCGGTCGAAACGTGGCGGTTCTGATCGAGATCGCGGCGCGCCGCAGGTTGCTCATCGAGCAGGGGAGCGACCCGGTGGGGGAGATTCAGGCCGCCATGGCCCGGCGCCTCGAACCCCATGACGACCCGCGGCATCATGCCAAGGGGGATACGAAATGATACGCCTGGCTGTCTTGTCCGGGCTCTCGGGTTCCGGTAAGTCACTCGCTCTAAGATGTCTTGAGGACATGGGTTGTTTCGCAGTGGACAACCTGCCGGTACCGCTGATCGAGCCCTTCGTGGATCTCCTGGATCGGAGCGAGGACCAGGAGCCTCGCGGCGCCTTCGTCGTGGACGCCAGGGTGCGGGAGCACCTCGAAGCCGTTCCTGCAATCATCGGCACCCTGCATGCCCGCGGTGACGTGCGGCTCACGGTCCTGTTTCTCGACGCGGCCGACTCTGTGCTCATACGGCGCTACTCGGAGACGCGCAGGCCCCACCCGCTCGTCGGCGAGGGAGCCGTGGGCGTTGGCGAGGCCATTCAGCGGGAGCGGGAGTTGCTTCTTCCGCTACGCAATCTGGCAGATCGTGTCCTGGATACCAATGACCTGTCGCCCCACGATCTGCGCCGTGAGATTCGAGAGGTGCTCTCGGAAGAGGCCGCGCCGGCTTCTCTCCACTGCCAATTGGTTTCTTTCGGCTTCAAGTACGGCGTGCCGCGCGATTTCGACATGGTGTTCGATGCGCGGTTCATCGAGAATCCCTACTTCGTTCCGGCGTTACGAAGTCTGACGGGCAAGGATCCCGAAATCCTTGAGTTCCTGGCAGGAAAGCCCGACTACACGGAGTTTGTCGAGCGCTTGCACGACCTCTTATCCTTCGTGATGCCACGCTTCGTTCACGAAGGAAAGAGCTACCTCACCATCGCGATTGGTTGCACGGGAGGGCGTCATCGTTCGGTGGCGATTGCCGAGGATCTGGGCCGCTTCCTTGGACAGACAGGATATTCCGCAGCGGTTGTGCACAGGGATCTCGAGCGAAAGGCAAGACAGGAGCAGCAATGATTGGTTTACTGGTCGTCACTCACGGTGGGCTGGCTGGAGAGTTGGTCATGGCCGCCGAGCGCATCGTTCGCAAGCCCGCGCCGATGAAGGCCGTGACGCTGGGCTGGGATGACGACCCGGACAAGAGCCGCAAGGAGATCGAGTCCGTGCTCCGCTCCCTCGATGCCGGGGACGGTGTGATCATCGCGACCGACATGCTGGGAGGGACGCCCGCAAATATCGCGATGGCGTTCCTCGAGGCTGGCAGAGTCGAAGTTGTCACGGGTGTCAATCTGCCAATGGTGATCAAGTTCTCCAATATGCAGTCCCAGGAGTCTGTGGCCGAGACGGCGCGCCTCCTCGCGGACAAAGGGCGTTCGCATATCACGGTGGCCGGCGAGATCCTCGCGGGGCGCGAGGAGGGACAAGCGTGATGCAGCAGGAAGTCGCTGTGGTCAACGAACTCGGCCTGCACGCTCGTGCGGCAGCCGTTTTCGTCGCGGAAGCGAATCGCTTCCGTTCGCGGATCGAGATCGTTCGTGGCGCGGATCGCGTGGATGGGAAGTCCATCCTGGGTATCCTGACCTTGATCGCGCCGAAAGGAACGATGTTGACCCTCGTGACCGACGGCCCGGACGAGAGTGCGGCGATCGAGGCGTTGGTGGCGCTGGTTGCAGACAAGTTCGGCGAGGGTCGTTGAGGTGAGTGTCTGCACGGGTGTTGCTGTGTCCCATGGCATCGCCGTTGGGGCTGCGCTCGTGATCGGGCGTTTTGAGCTCGAAGTTCCCCACTACCGTGTCGAAGAGGAGGAACTCCGCGCGGAGTGGCGGCGTTTCCACCGTGCTCGCCGCCAGGCGAGGGAGGAGATCCAGGCGCTGCGGGACGACACCGCAGGGAAACTGGGCAAAAAGTACGCCGCGATCTTCGATGCCCACCGCATGATCCTCGATGACCGAAAGCTATCCCGCGAAACGATGGAAGGCATCCGCGACCAGCGCATGAACTGCGAGTGGGCCCTCGCGAAGACGGTGCATCGTCTCCTCTCGGTTTTCGAAAAGGTCGACGATCCCTATCTGCGGGAGCGGGGAGGGGATATCGCGGACGTCCATCAGCGTCTCCAGCGCATCCTGGCCTCCCAGTCCAACCATCAAGCCAAGCCGCTGAACCTGACAGAGGACACCGTGGTCGTGGCGCATGCCCTGTTGCCGTCGGATGCCATCTGGCTGCATCAGGAGCGGATCGTGGGTTTCGTGACCGAAGAGGGCGGAAAGACCTCGCACACTGCAATCCTCGCGAACGCACTCGAGATTCCGGCGGTGCTCGGAGTCGAGGGTATCGCGGACGAGGTCCGACATGGGGAGGAGGTCATCGTCGATGGCTTCCACGGCAAGGTGGCCATCTCCCCTTCGATCGAGATGAAGCAGGAGTTCCTCGGTGCCCGCGAAGAGTTCGAGCGAATCGGTCGAGGACTCGATGATGCCCACGGGCCCGTCGAGACCGTCGATGGAGTGGAACTGACGATTGCCGCCAACATCGAGTTCCCAGAGGAAATGAAGACGGTCAAGCGGGTCGGCGGCTACGGCGTCGGACTCTATCGATCGGAATTCCTCTTTCTCGCCACGGCACCGAAACTGCCTTCCGAGGACGATCACTACCAAGCCTACAAGCGGATCGCAGCGGCGGCGGAGGGGCGGCGCGTCATCATCAGAACTCTCGACCTCGGCGGCGAGAAGTACTTCCACAAGGTGCTGGCCAAGGGCGAGGCCAACCCGGTCATGGGGTTGCGTGCCGTCCGTTTCTGCCTCTCGCGACCCGACATCTTCCGCGCTCAGCTCCGCGGGTTGTTGCGTGTCGCGAGCGAGTTCGGCAACGTGTGGATTCTCGTGCCGATGATCTCCGGGGTCGCCGAATGGCGCCGTGTTCGCGCTTTCTGCGACGAGATCACCTCCGAACTGGCTGCGGAAGGAGTTCAGCTCTCAGCTGTGCCCTTGGGGCCGATGATTGAGGTGCCGTCTGCGGCGTTGTGCGCAGGAGACCTGGCGAAGGAGTCGGACTTCCTTGCGATCGGGACCAACGATCTCTTGCAGTACACGCTGGCGGTGGATCGGGGAAACCGGGCCGTGGCCTACCTCAGCAATCCCTGGCATCCGGCCATGTTGCGCCTGCTGCGGGAGACGATCGTGGCGGGCCGTCGGGCCGACATACCGGTCAGTCTTTGCGGGGAGATGGCCTCGGATCCTCTTGGCGCGCTGACGCTTCTCGGACTGGGTCTGCTCTCGTTCTCCTGCAATCCGGTCATGATCTCCGAAGTCCGCTCTGTACTGCGCGAGGCTTCCGAAGCGAACGCGCGCGAGGTGATGCTCGCAGCAATGGATCTCGACGACGGGGAGCAGATCCGCCGTTTCGTGGAGGAGGCGTTTTCGCCGCTGATCCGGAGGGTGATCGGGGATGAGCTGGCCGGCAGGACGCGGTCCGAGACCTGATCTCTCCTTCGCGTGAGCGCCTGCGGACGTCATTCGCACCCGAAGTGGGCTAGACTAAGGCGAGCATGAGGGAGCGGGTCTCTGGCTCGTGTTGGGGTTTCGCGTGGGGCGTGGATCCCGGCACCGCCGCCTGACGAGGGAGCGAAGCGTGACAGCCAGTCCTTCGAGTCACGAGAAAGGCCTCCGAGCCAAGGAGGTCTGTCAGCAGATGGGCATTCAGCCCTATGTCCTGAAGTTCTGGGAGAGCGAGTTTCCCCAGCTCGGGAGCCGGGTCGGATCGAAGCGGATCTACCACGACGAGTCCTTGAGCATCGTGGGCGAGATCCGCAGGCTGGTCGACGAAGAGCGCCTCACACTCGGTGAGGCGCGGGGAATTCTCGATGGACTCTTTCCCCAGGGCGAAGAACGCTCCGGGAAGATCCGCCCCGTTCCCGGGAAAGAAGAGTCCAGTCAGACCGAGCCAGCGCCCCGGCAGACGAGTCTCTTTCTCGAAGCGGAGACCCGCATCCGGGAGCTTGAGGCGAAGCTGGCGCGGAGCGAGGGGAAACTCTCCGAGAGGGAGCCGCTCGAGGATCGCTTGAAGGAAGCGGAACTCCGGGCGACCCGCGCCCAGGACGAGCTCGAGCTGTTCCGCTCCGTCGAGGATAAGCGCGCGGTGCTGGAAGAGCGCGTGTGCGAACTCGAAGAGGATCTCAAGGAGAGCCGCCAGCAGATCGACGCGGCAGCCGCCGCCGCCGCCCAGCTCGAGGAGGGTTCGCAGCAGGCGCACCGAGAGGCGCAACAGGCCATCGGGGTGCTGGAGCGGCAGCTGGCAGACGCGCAGGCCGATCTGTCATCGAGCCAGGAGGCTCTCCGCGTCGCAAAAACTCAGAATACCAGCCTCGCAGCGCTTCACGAGGATCTGGCCCGACAGCAGGACGAGTTCGAGGCCGCGAGCTCCAGCTTCGCGGACCGGGAGGGAGAACTCGTGGAACGTGTCTCCCAGCTCGAGCAGCAGCTCGACAAGCAGCAACAGCAG